>JAAYRP010000130.1 GCA_012518715.1 Alcaligenaceae bacterium
CGATATCGGCGGCAAAGCGTGCGGTAGTCAGTGAACCGCTTTTGAGGGCGGCTTCTACGACCAGCACCCCTTTAGCGAGCGCTGCCACGAGCCGATTACGGCGTATGAAATGATGTGGTAACCCCCGTGTTCCTAAAGGGAATTCACTCAGCAGCAAGCCCTGCACCGCAATCTGATGAGCCAAAGTACGATTACGAGCAGGATAAACAAAATCTAGGCCTGTACCAAAAACCGCAATGGTACTATGGGCTTGCTGGGCGGCTAACGCCCCCTGATGGGCGGCCGCATCCACCCCTGAAGCCAAACCACTAATAATGCTCCAGCCTTGTTGGCACAAAAATTGGGCAAAATCATAGGCGTTTTTTTTGCCAGATTCGGTAGCACTGCGTGCGCCAACGATGGCAAGCCCCGGATACTGGAGCTGGCTGAGATCGCCTTTGGCGTAGAGAACTAACGGTGGATCAGCGAGTGTTAACAAAGCGGACGGGTAGTGGCTGTCTGCTAAACAGATCAAGTGCTGGTCGGGGGATTGGAGCCAGTGCAGCGTGGCCTGGATTTTGGCTTCCAGTTCATCGGGCAGGGTGCTGCGTAATTGGGTAGCAAGAGCCGTAGGAATAAAACGGTTGAGCGTACCCACAGACTGCTCATAAATCTGGTGTGGCAAACCAAAATTGGCCAGCAACAAGCGAGCCGTATCTGCCCCTAGATTGGGCTCTAGGGACAGACGTATCCAAGCATAACGTTCGTGATCCGAGGCAGTGGTTGTATTCATGCTGATATTGTAGAAGCAATAAGCGCGTTAAACTATAAGATAAATTACGTAGTGATAACTACGCCATGCATACCCCTATAAGATTTAGTGCTTTATTTAAAAAGCCTTGTATTAAAATAAAAGCAATCGATTTTTAAGACTGTAATTATGGCTCTATTACCTATACTTCAATATCCTGACGAACGCTTGCACACGGTAGCTAAACCCGTAGAAAAGGTGGATGAACGTATTCGTCAATTAGTTAAAGACATGGCTGAAACCATGTACGACGCTCCTGGTGTGGGTTTGGCAGCCACTCAGGTAGACGTGCACGAACGGGTGGTGGTCATTGATGTCTCGGAAAATGGCGATGACCTGTTGGTATTAATTAACCCCGAAATCACATGGTACAGCGATGAGAAGCAGGTCTACGAAGAGGGCTGCTTATCGGTATCGGGCATTTATGACAAAGTCGAGCGTGCTGCCGAAATCAAAGTTAAAGCCTTAAACGAAAAGGGTGAAACATTTGAGTTTCATGCGGACGGTTTACTAGCCGTTTGCGTGCAGCACGAGCTGGATCATTTGGACGGCAAAGTGTTTGTAGAACACTTATCGTTATTAAAACAAAACCGCATTTTGACACGTATTCGTAAACAACAGCGCGAAGCCAAAAAAGCCGCTGAAAAGGTAATGGTATGACGCTAAAGGTGGTTTTTGCAGGTACGCCAGATTTTGCTCGATTGGCGCTGGAAGCGATTTTAGCGGCAGGCCATCAGGTTCCTTTGGTATTAACCCAACCCGATCGCCCCTCTGGGCGTGGCATGAAATTACGTCCATCGCCGGTAAAACAAGCCGCGCTGGATGCGGGCATTCCCGTGGCACAGCCATTAAGCCTTCGTTTAGACGGTAAACACCCTGACGAAGCACAGGCGGTGCAGCAGCAGTTACAAGCCATTGCGCCGGATGTCATGGTGGTAGCCGCCTACGGGTTGATTTTGCCACAGTGGGCCTTGGATTTACCCAAATACGGTTGCTTAAATATTCATGCCAGTTTATTGCCGCGTTGGCGTGGTGCAGCTCCTATTCAGCGCGCGATTGACGCCGGAGATGCAGAAACCGGTATTACGATTATGCAAATGGATGCAGGCCTAGATACGGGAGATATGTTGCTCGTGCGAAAGCTTGCTATCCAAGAGGATCACACGGGAGCAAGCTTGCATGACGAATTGGCTCAGTTAGGTGCTGACGCGATTGTTGAAGCCTTGGCACAGTTACCACAGCTCACGCCCACACCACAGCCAGCCGATGGTGTGACCTATGCGGAAAAGCTCCATAAATCCGAATCCCCCTTGGATTTTACCCAGCCTGCGGCGGTGTTAGCGCGACGGGTGCGGGCATTTAACCCTGTACCAAGCTGCACCATGATGTTGCCGGGACTAGAGCAGCCGATTAAGGTCTGGCAGGCGCAGGCTATTGATCAGCCAACCACGGCTACGCCTGGTTCGGTGGTCGCCGTCTCGGCACAAGGTATTGATATTGCGACGGCAGATGGTGTTTTACGTTTAACCGAGCTACAACGGGCAGGCAGTCGGCGCCAACCCGTGGCTAGCTTTGTGCAGGGCTGGCAGCTGCCAGCTTAGCTTTTTGCTGCTGGCGCCATTCCCACACGGCGATTACGGCGCCACTGCCACACACGATACCAATTCCTACCCAGCTCAGCGCGTCGGGAAACTGTCCCCACAGTAGCCAACCTAGCCCCGCCGCGCTGATAATCTGCAAATACACAAAAGGGGCCAGCACTGAGGCCGGTGCGCGTTGGTAGGCTTGTATTTGTAATAAATGACCGAGGGCACCAAACACTCCAGTGGCGGCGAGCGCAAACCAGTGTGGCGTATCAAAGGTGCTAAAAATCGGCCATACTTCGGGCAAAATAAAAGGCATCAGCAGGGTGGTTAACACCGTACCTACTAAGCCACTCCAAATGAGTGTGGTCATGGCATCATCAACGGCCACGCGTCGCGTCACAATATATTGGGTCGCAAAAAGCACAGCGGTAATTAAACCAAAAACCACCCCTAATGGGTGTAAACCAGAGCTGGGACGAATGATTAGCATCACCCCCAAAAAACCAACTGCGGCGGCGATCCAGCGCGAAATACGCGGGGGCTCTTTGAGTACCCATGGTGCCACAGAGAGCACAAGCAGTGGGGCTAAAAAATTAATTGCCGTGGCTTCGGCTTGGGGGAGATAACGCAGAGCAGAAAAAAAGGACAGCGTGGCAAACAGCATAATTAAGCCACGTAGGATTTGGTCTTTAGGACGCTTAGCCTTAAGGATTTTGATGCCTTTTGTAGGTAAAATAATCCCAAGCACTAAAAGCAAATGGATCATATAGCGCGCCCAGCACATCACCAATAAAGGCAGTCCGGCGGCCATGATCCATTTGCCACTGGCATCCAGAGAGGACAGCGCCCAGGTTGATAAAATTAATAAAATAATACCGAAAATAGGGCGCTGAGGTGTCATAAACGCTAAGAAAGTAAAATTGATTCGATGGTTAAACCCACATTAAGTAGATGCAGGTCATGATAAGCGGGCGCGGCGACCATAAAGCCAACAGGCGCGCTTTGAGCTGATTGGCAAGGGATTGAGAGCGCGCATCCATTTAAAAAATTGATAATAGCAGGATTACGCAATATCGTCCCATTGATACGGAAATAGGCTTCCTCGTCCTCTAGCTCAGCCAGTGTTGGGGGCACAATGGGGGTGGTAGGTAAAATCAAAGCATCATAGGGCGCTAAGCGTGCTTCCATGCGAGCAATCCAGTCCATGCGCGCATTTTGTAATTCGATGTAATCGGCGGCACTTTGTTCTTTGCCGCGTAAAATACGCGATGCCACGCGCGGATCATAGGTGGCTTCGTGGTTAGCTATGTGATCTTTGTGGTAGAACCAGGCCTCTGCACACACAAAGCCCCCTAAACGATTGATATAAGGCAGCTCATCCAGTTCGGGGATTTCCACCTCATCAACGTGTATCCCTTGGGCTTTAAGCTGCGCTACGGCATGCTGAAACGCTGCAAGCACCGTCTCATCGGCACGCCCAAACACATAGTTGGTAGGCATCAGTAAACGTAACTGCTGAGCGGGAATGGCTTCAAGCGTGGGCTCGGGCTCACCGCTTAGGACGGCATCGACCAAAGCACAACACTCTACAGATAAGCCCAATGGACCACTGGAATCCAGAGAGTGCGACAACGGCATCACGCCCTCGGAGGGGATGCGATCCGCAGTGGGTTTGAAACCGGTAATCCCACAAAAAGCCGAAGGAATACGAATGGAGCCACCGGTGTCTGTACCAATGGCGGCTACTGCCATGCCATCCGCAACCGATACACCTGCACCCGATGACGAGCCCCCAGGAATGCGACCTGTTGCTCGATCCCAAGGAGAGCGTGGTGTGCCATAGTGGGGGTTAATACCCAAACCGGAAAAAGCAAACTCGGTCATATTGGTACGCCCCACAATAATGGCGCCCGCATTGATTAGGCGCTGCACTAAGGTAGCATTTTCTGTGGCGGCGGGCGCATCCTTTAATAAGGCCGATGCGCCGCGTGTAACATCCCCTTTGTAATCAAATAGGTCTTTAATAGAAATAGGGATACCTTCAAGAGCAGAGCGAGCCAGACCGGCGGCACGAAGCGTGTCAGAGGCACGAGCGGCTGCGCGGGCCTGCTCGGCATAAACGGAAATAAATGTCGTCGCGCCTTCGCCGTTAGGATCAGCGATACGCGCCAGCGCTTGCTCAGTTAAAGCCAAGGCGGTGGTTTTTCCAGCATCTAAAGCACGCTGTAGTTCGCGAATACGGGCAAACTTAGACATAATGGTATCCCTATAAATAAAAATGATTAAGCGATTTCGGGGAGGAACTCAATCTCGTACGTATGGCGGATACGACGGTTTAAACGGGGGTCGAATAACTCCATCGTAAACTGGCTTGCGGGACGAATGGTTCCAATGGTTGCTACTGTACCGCAAGTCATCACCGTTTTTTCTGGTAATTGGTCTTGTTGAAAGTGTTTTTTAATTAAATCTAACGGGTGTAATAAGCTAGCCACCGCCCCATCTTGATAGGCGACCTCTTTGCCATCTTCGGTAATCCATGCGCGTAGAATCAGCTCATCCCAATGCGTGGCTACGTCACTAAAACGCCATGCCGTCGTGGCCACGGGCTTAACACAGACCTGCTTGGATAAGGCCACACTGTGTGCTTCTAAGGCACGGTCAGTGTGGTCAGATGCCAAGCCCACACAAAGCTCACCGTTGTGCTGAAAGACTAATACCTCGGCTTCGCCAGAGCTGTGCGGACCCACAACTTGCACCCGTTCGCTTTGTACGAGCTGATTGGTCGCAATACGATAGTACAAAGGCACATCGCTAGGACGTGGCACACCCAATTCGGCAAGCTCTAAAATATGATGCTCAATAGCTACACGATCGCGCCCCGCCCAGCCCGCTACAATACAATAGTCCACACCTACCTGAATGGATTCGATACGACCATCCGCTGCTAAAAGCTCAAACTGTAACTGCATAACACACCAACCTTAACCAAAGACACGGGGAAGCCAGAGCGCGATATCTGGGAAAACGGCTAATAAAAACACCATGCCCAATAACATCAGCACAAATGGCAAACTACCTATCATGACGTCATTCATGCTGCCTGCGGGACGTAAGCTTTGTACCACAAACAGGTTTAATCCAACTGGGGGCGTAATCAGTGCGACTTCAACCAAGACAATGATTACAATACCCAGCCATACGGGATCAAAACCCAAAGCCATCATAACGGGCGCAACAATAGGAATGGTGGTGATCATCATAGAGAGGGTTTCCATAAAACACCCCAGCACCAGATAAAACACCACAAGGACAAGCAACATCAATGTGGGTGACACCCCTAAACCAGTGATCGCGCTTGTGATGGCATTGGTGAGTCCAATGCCAGACATAATAAAGTTTAAAAATGCGGCACCAATAACGATCAACATGATCATGGCAGTGGATTTCATGGTGCCCTCAAAGGTTTCTTTGAGCATTTTCCAGCTTAGGCGACGGCTAAATGCCGCTAAAATTAACGCCCCGATCACACCCAATGCTGCCGCTTCGGTAGGGGTGGCGACACCGGCATAAATAGAGCCCACAACTAAAAAGAAAATCGCTAAAGGAGGAAGCAAATGCACCAGGCTTGCAAAGCGTGCACGCCAAGGGGCTTGGACTTTTTTGCCCCCCCATGCGGGTTTGACGATACAGGCTAACGCAATCACGACAATAAACAGCAATGCCATACCCAAACCAGGCAAAATGCCAGCTAAATAGAGCTTAGGCACCGAGGTATTAGTCAACACCCCGTAAATCACCAAGTTAATCGACGGGGGAATTAAGATCCCGAGCGTGCCCCCAGCGGCTAAACTGCCTAAAAATAGCGGTTCGTGGTAGTTTTGTTTTTTAATTTGCGGCAAAGCCACCGTACCGACCGTGGCCGCGGTCGCCACACTGGAACCCGATGTTGCGGCAAAAAGAGCGCTGGCGCCAATATTGGCGTGCATTAAGCCGCCGGGTAACCATGATAACCACAAGCTCATGGCGTTATACATGCGCTCCGCCAGACCAGAACGCAAGAGAATTTCGCCAAGCATAATAAAGAGCGGCACAGCAACCAATAAAAACTCATTACTGGTTCCCCAGGCGACTTCGCCCATAGCACGGCTTAGCGGTAAAAAAGAATACAGCGGATCTAAAATCAGCCCTAAAACACCCAGAGCCGCCCCAACGGGGATACTGACCCCGATTAAAATTAATAACAGAGTTAAAGCGGTAGCGATCATGATTGTTGCTCCATTTGCACTAAACGCTTACCGGATTCGGCCTCGGCGCTGGCTTCTTCTTTGGTGGTGCGGATACCGCAAATACGTTGGACCTCGGCCATGTTACCCGTAACTAAGGCTAAAGAAGCACGAATTAACATCAATGCCAGTACTACACAAAGCCACACAAGCCCCGCTGCCCAAAGGGTCTGAGGGATCCAGAGAGGTGTACCCAAAATGGTGTTTGCGGTGGATTGGCTTTCCCATGACATGCCGGCGACTTCGGCGGCATAACGGGTTAAATACACAATAAATACGGCCAAGGCGACTAAAGCGACCCAGTCTAAAAAGGCCGCAATACGCACTGGCAAATGCTGGTAGATAGCATCAATACGGATATTGGCGCGATCCAGTGTGGCAAATGACAACGCCCATGACACACTAATCGCAAAAGCATAGCCGGACAGTTCGTCCGAACCGCCAAGGGGAGAGTTGAGAAACTTACGGCTAAGTACATCCAGCGTAATGTAGATGGCGCTTAGCAAGGTCAAACCGCCGGCGATCCAGATCGCTATGCGTGAAAGCGTGGTCGCACCATTGAGCAGTCGCCCCAGCAAAGAAGTGGGAGTAGAAGTTGTCATCGGTCACACCTGATAGAAAAAAGAGGGCGTTTGACCCTGTGTGACATCAAACGCCCTTGGTTTATGGCTGCGGGAGGAGCAGCTAAACCAAAAAGAAAACAAATTATTTGCTAGCTTTTAAACCCAACACTGGGCCAATGTACTGGTTAAAGCTATCCACACAGTCGGCTGAACAACGTTTGGCCCAACCAGGAATCACGGTTTTATCCATGACGTCTTTGAGCAGCTTTTGGTCTTCTGCTGAAGGCTCAACTAGTTTCATGTTGCCTTTAGGCTCAAGCGTACATGCCTCGGCACCGGTGTTGCAGTCGTAACCCTGTTGGGTTTCCGTGGCGGCAGCGGCCCAAATATCATCAACAAGGGTTTTAACATTGGTTTCTAAGAACTGCTGCACTTTGGGGTCAAGCTTATTCCAAAAAGCTTTGTTCGCTACAATTAACTGTTGGTTCCAGTTAATAGGCAACGCATACAAGTGGTCGCTGACTTCATACCATTTGGCGGAATAGCCAGATAACGAACCAGTAATCGCGCAGTCCACCACACCGTTTTGTAGAGCAGGAACGACCTCACCGAAAGGAATAGTCACGCTGCTGCCACCAAATGCTTGTACAAATTCTGCTTGGGTGCGGCTGCTTGTGCGTACTTTTTTCCCTTTCAGATCACTTAAACCTGCAAAGCTGCCTTTGCAGAACAAGACTTGGGCTGGATAAGTAGAAATCCCCAATAATTTGGTATTGATGCTATCGTAGTGCTTTTCGTAAGCGGGTAAAAACGCATCAGTGATTTCACGTGCGGTTTGAATGTCAGGTGCCAAACCAGCTAAGTCAATGGCCTCGTTGATGGGGTTGTCCGTAGCAAAATAGGCTAATGTAGCGCTACCAATAGGGATTACGCCTTGGCTGACCAAGCGTAATACCTCTGGTCCTTTTAAGCCCATCTCGTTGTAGCCTTTGATGTCTACCGTGATTTTGCCATCCGATAGCTCAGGGATGGTTTTAGACCAAAAAGGGTGCTCGCCATTTTGATAGGCGGTGAGATTACTTAAGCCACCGACAACGGTTAATTTAGTTTTAGGTAGGTCGGTGACTACCTCTTGGGCTTGAGCTGATACAGCGGCCAAGCCTAGAAAAGACGCGGCTAAAAGACGTTTCATGAAGGGTCTCCTGAAATTAAGCTCACAGTAGGTATAAGTTTGTTTCAGTTTCGATTGCACCTTATTGTTTGGAAACTGTCCAATTGTATGTTTAGATGTGTGTCTATAAATTATTCTTATACATGGGCCGGGTACTGCTCAGAAATGGATTGTGCTAAACGAGCGACAGTACGCGCAGCATGACTGTCGGGTGAGTCCAGCCAATGGGCATAAAAAGCCAAAGACGGAAGCGGCTTTTCTACTTTCAAACGACGCAGTTTTCCTTGGGAAAGTAGCGGTTTTGCCAGCTCTTCTGCTAGCACGCTAGGCCCCATGCCGCGCGAGGTCATATGCAAAATTGTACTCAGCGAAGCACTGCCATAAATACGCGGAGATTCCACTTTAGCCTCGTGTAAAAGTTGATCAACAGCACGATAAGGTAAGCTGCCTACCGGATACGTAATAACAGGGTAAACCCCTAGTTCCGCAACACTTACTGTACGCCCATGTAAGCGTAATGTAGGGCTGGCAACCCAGACTAAAGGGTACTCACCAATGGGGAGGTATTCGGTTTTTTTATCCGTATCATTTCCCACAAAAAAAGCTAAATCCAACTGGTAATTGAGGAGTTTTTCCCGTAAGACTTGGCTGGTATCCACGTGGATTTCAATGATAAGGGCAGGGTATTGGGTGTGTAACTGCTCAATCAAAATATGTAGCCACGTATGTACTAAGGTTTCAGCCACCCCTAAATGAAAAGTGCCTCGAATTACGTTGGGGCTTTGAGCAACACGTAGCATTTCATTGCGCAGTTCTAACATGCGCTGGGCGTGCGAAAGTAACTCCTGACCTTTTTCCGTGAGCTTAATGCCGCGCGCACTACGGTCAAAAACCCGTGTTGAAACCTGCCGCTCAAAGCTGGCAATACGTTGAGAAATCGATGGTTGTGTGGTGTTTAGTTTTTCGGCTGCGGCACTAAAGCCTCCTAACTCGGCCACCCAAACAAAAGCTTCAATCTGTTTGAAATCAATCATAAAAATTCCCTCGATGCAGGGAAGAATACGCGTGTAAAAACACGAACACTTCGCCGCGGTTGGCGTTAATCAGTCGGAAATGATGCGGAAATTACCTAACTATCAGTTACTATAGCGCTTGATGATAAAAGCTGTTAGTTGTTGCACCCACTATAATCGACGCTATGAGTAAAAAAATCTTAATTGTGCGCACCTCATCATTGGGGGATTTGGTGCATATGTTGCCGGCGATGAGCGATATTGCCACGCATTTTCCCGATGCTCAGATTGACTGGGTAGTCGAAGAGTCTTTTACTGAAATCCCACAATGGCACCCAGCCATTCACGAAGTGATTCCGGTCGCGCACCGCCGCTGGCGTAAAAACTGGTGGTCGGCCACATCTCGTGCCGAACGAATTGCTTTTAAACAGCGTTTGCGTCAAACCCGCTACGACATTGTGTTAGATATGCAGGCACTGTTAAAAACAGTATGGATCACCCGTTTAGCCTATGGACAAAAACATGGCCTAGATTGGAAATCCGCGCGCGAGCCGCTAGCTTCGTTGTTTTTTCAGAAAAAACATCGGGTCGAGTTTTGGCAGCCGGCCATTACGCGCCAGCGTTTACTGGCATCGTTAGCTTTAGATTATAGCTACCAAGGGGAGCCGGACTATGGGCTACAAGCTATTACCACTGCGGTAGAGATTGAGCCCGTTGCTTTGATTATGCCATCGGCGAGTCGTGACGATAAGCTCTGGCCCGAAGCCAGCTGGCATAAAATTTTTGATTATTTACAAAACCAAGGATTGGGTTTGCGTTTATTAGCAGGTAGCCCAGCAGAAGCACAGCGCGCACAACAATTGATTGTAGGACGTCACAATGCTGAAGTTTTGCCGCGTATGGGTTTAACGGATGTGGCCCATGCGCTAGCCAAGGCGACGGTAATGGTGGGCTTAGATAGTGGATTAACCCATTTGTCAGCGGCATTAGAGCGCCCAAC
>JAAYRP010000131.1 GCA_012518715.1 Alcaligenaceae bacterium
GCAAAAAGCACGCGTCCATCTGCGGTTTTCGGTACCAGCAAGGCATGCTCACTGGGCAAAAAATCCCGATCCACCACCAAATGTACTCCTTGACTTGGACTCACCAAGCTCTGTACGGGTTGCTGTGTATGCAGAGCATCCGTACGCCGTAAATCATCCACCCATACGCCCGTCGCATTAACGATACAACGTGAATGAATGGTATAGCGCTCTTTGGTTTCTGCGTCCTCACAGATCACCCCAGCAACTTGTTGATTGTCATACAGCAAGTCCACTACTGGGCAATAGTTCACCACCAACGCTGAGTTAGCCGCCGCCGTACGTGCCAAAGCCAGCGCCAACCGTGCATCATCAAACTGTCCATCCCAATACATGACCCCGCCTTTTAGCCCGTTCTCTTTTACACCAGGCAATGCGGCCAAAGCTTGGCGCCGCCCTAAAAAACGTGTGCTCCCTAAGCCATCTTGACCTGCGAGCGCGTCATACGCTTTAAGCCCGATGCCATAAAAAGGCGTTTCCCAGCATTTATAAGAAGGCATCACGAAGCCCAAGGGCGAAGCCAAATGGGGGGCATTACGCAGCAACGTCGTGCGCTCGTGTAAGGCTTCGCGTACAAGTGCAATATTGCCCTGTGCCAAATAACGCACCCCACCATGGACGAGTTTCGTCGCCCGAGATGAAGTGCCTTTAGCAAAGTCGTGTGATTCTAACAATACAACAGATAAACCACGCGCCGACGCATCGACCGCTATACCTAAACCTGTTGCTCCACCACCGATTACGATAAGATCAACCTCGTTGATGCGCGCTAAAGCGGCCATGATTTGAGATCGATCAGCTGGTAAGGGAGAGATTCTTGAAGTCATGAAGGATAAACCAAAAAAAACAAACGCAGCCTATAGTTTAATTCAAGCTAGGGGTAAACTTTAAGGATTACATGGAAATGATGGTGATATGACATATTTACTTGCGCTAGACCAAGGCACATCCAGTTCGCGTGCCATTGTATTTGATCGCTACGGTAATAGCATCAGTGTGGCACAACAGGAATTTAAGCAACACTACCCTCAATCAGGTTGGGTCGAACATGACCCCATGGAGATCTGGCATAGTCAGCTCCACACGGCACAGCAAGCCCTAAAACAAGCCAACCTAAAGGCTAAAGACATACAAGCCATTGGCATTACGAACCAACGAGAAACTACCCTGCTCTGGGATAAACGCACTGGAAAACCGCTTGCCCCCGCTATTGTGTGGCAAGACCGGCGCTCTGAACCCCTGTGTGCAAAACTTCGCGAACAAGGTCACGAAAATCGCATTTTTGAAAAAACCGGCCTACGCTTGGATGCGTATTTTTCCGCAACTAAAATCGCGTGGCTGCTGGAACAGCATCCTAACGCACGAGATTTGGCAGAACAAGGGCATCTGGCTTTTGGGACGGTGGATAGCTGGTTAATTTGGCAATTATCAGGTGCCAGCACCCATGTCACCGATACCACCAATGCGTCACGTACCCTACTTTTTAATATCCACACCCAACAGTGGGATGCTGAGCTGCTACAATTATTTGGCATACCTGAATCGATATTGCCCTCTGTACAAGCGTCTAGCAGCTACTTTGCTACTACCGATGCCCGTCATTTTGGCCACCCCATCCCTATTCATGGTGTAGCGGGTGACCAACAAAGTGCGCTGTTTGGTCAAGCCTGCTTTCAGGCGGGCATGGCTAAAAACACTTATGGTACAGGATGCTTCATGCTCATGCATACGGGGCACCAAGTGCAACCCTCACAAAATGGACTCATCAGTACCTGTGCGGCGCAACATGATAGTAACGCGGCTTATGCCTTAGAGGGAAGCGTGTTTGTCGGGGGGGCGGTGGTGCAATGGTTACGTGATGGTCTGGCCGCCTTTGATCACAGTCATCAAATCGAAGCCTTAGCACTCAGTGTGCCGGATTCGGGTGGTGTGATGTTTGTTCCTGCCTTTACTGGGCTCGGAGCGCCTTATTGGCAGGCTGAAGCACGCGGCACGATTACCGGACTAAGCCGTGGTAGTACTATGGCCCATATTGCCCGTGCCGCTTTAGAAAGCATCTCTTATCAAAGCACCGCCTTACTTGAAGCCATGAGTCGCGATGCCTGTCAAACCGGCTCTGCCCCGCTCACCGAGCTGCGTGTAGATGGGGGGGCAAGTCAAAACAATTTATTGATGCAATTTCAGGCTGACTTATTAGGTATCCCAGTCGTGCGCCCCACGCTTATCGAAACGACGGCACTTGGCGCAGCCTATTTAGCGGGGCTTAGTGCTGGTGTTTATGCTCATGTTGATGAGCTACAACACTTATGGCAAATTGATCGCGTCTTTGAGCCCTCGATTTCGCGCGAGCAAGCCCAAGAACTCATGCATAAGTGGAATCACGCTATTCGACAAACCTGCGCCTAAACGGCTTTCCCTCTATTTAAGGATCTTCTATGCGTAATATCGCTCTGGCCATTGGCGTTTTTATTGTAGTGTTGGTGGCATTAAGCTTTGGGGAGAAAATCACTAGCGAGCTTTTTATCTGGCTGTCTCATATCACAGGGATGGCTATGCATCAGCTTCAGGATCTTACTTTAGTCATGCAGCGCTATGTTCAAGCTAACTGGGGTAAAGTGCTGATCGCACTCGCGTTAACTGTCCCCATTAGCCTATGGATTAGCCGACAAAGTCAACAAGGCGAACCCAGTGACCGTATTCACAAAAAACGTAAAATAGCCATTTTTCTTGCCGTGTTTTTAGGTTGGCTTGGCATACATCGCTTTTATTTAGGGCAAATCGGTTGGGGGCTAGTTTACATCGTTATCTTTTATCTCTTTGCCCCACTTATTGTACTGATTAGCTGGATTGACGCGCTACGCTATGTATTAATGAGCGATGAAGACTTTGCACTCCGGTTATAAACATGGCTTTTTTTCACGTACGTACTTATCTACAACAGGCCAGCCCCAACGATTTTGATGAGCATTTGCTTCAGTCCACACTACACCATGGCCCGCAAGCAATTATTTGGCAAGGGCAACAAGGACTAGTGGTTCCTCGTACTTATGCTCAGCACCCGCGCTTTAAATATAGCCAAGAGCAACTACAAGCCCTGGGCTGGCCCCTGACAATACGTCAATCAGGGGGTGGGGTGGTTCCCCAAGGACACGGCATCTGGAACATTAGCTTAGCGTGGCGACAATACGGGCGCCCTTTGGATTTAGCCGGCCCGGCTTATGCATTATTATGCCGGCCACTGCAAAAAGCATTCGCCGATGTAGGAATAAAAGCCAATACCCAAGCGGTGGAGGGGTCATTTTGTGATGGCCGTTATAATCTTGCCGTTTGGCACCAGCACCAAGCCAAAAAAATCGTGGGTACGGCACAGGTGTGGCGCCGCTGCGCGCCCCCTCTGACAGTTCCCCCACCCACTCGCCAAGCAGGCGACCCGTCTGATTGGCATGTGGTACTGTGCCATGCATTGGTGCTCATCCACGTCGATCACGAGCTTGTCACTCACTACGCTAATCTTGTTGAACAAACACTAGAGCGCACACAACGCTATCAGGCCCAACGTATTGTTAGCCTTAATACCCTAAACATTAGCTCTGAGCAGTGGCTGTCTCGGTTGCAATACCATTTGCGTCAGCAAGCTGTGCCTCATGATCAAGCATTGTCATCACACTCGGAATCGAATCATGAATAGCACTCGCCCCCAATTTTTTCGTAATCCCCATACGATTAAGCTTACGACGAATCGCTGGGTTGACCTCGGATAATAATAAGCGGATCTGTTTACGCGTGCAGCTATCTACGGCCTTGTCCAGAGCCGATAAAGCTGTACCATCGGCAAACGGCACATGATGCAAACGTAACACCACAGTATGCACATTGCTATCCACCTGCTCCAATGCGCGCTCAAAAGGGTCCACCGCAGCAAAGAAAAAAGGCCCCTCTACGCTAAAGACCGCCACATGAGCCGGCACTTGGATGGCATCCGCAGCAAACTCCCGTTTTAGCGCACGCGCTGACTGTGCCTCCACCCGCACACTATCAGCCATGCGCTTTAAAAAATGCAGCATGGCTAGCACAACCCCGATATTGACGGCGACAACCAAATCAGCAAAAACCGTCAACCCCAGGGTGACGAGCAAAATCAGCACATCCGCTTTAGGCGCGCTTCGAATTGTATGCCACACAAGCCGAGGCTGGCTCATATTCCATGC
>JAAYRP010000132.1 GCA_012518715.1 Alcaligenaceae bacterium
AAGAGGCCGCTGATACCTTGGGTGCGCTTCCTTGGCAGCGCTTTTATTATGTGGTGCTTCCCCTGCTTATACCAGGACTAGTCACCGGTGCCTCGCAAGCCTTTATCCGCTGCCTGGGGGAATTTGGTGCCGTGATATTTATCGCGGGCAATAGCCCCTACCACACCGAAGTGGCCTCTTTGATGATTTTTGTACGCCTAGCTGAATATGACTACGCCTCAGCCGCTGCTATTGCTTCTGTGGTTTTAGCCACCTCGCTTGTTTTGCTTTTTGGGCTGCAACGCATCCAGAATTATCTTTTTGCCAAAAAACACTAAAATGAAAAATCGCCTATCTGCTACCCAAACTAGCCTAATTCTCGTATCACTAGGCATTGTTTTTATTTTATTGGTTTTACCCCTACTTCTTATTTTTAGCCAAGCGTTTAGTCAAGGCTTTTCTGGATTCTGGCACGCTATGCGTGACTCAGATATGCAACACGCTATTCGGTTAACCTTGCTTGTTGCCGTCATTACGGTGCCTTTAAATGTCATATTTGGTGTGTTTTTAGCTTGGTGTGTTACACACTACCGCTTCAAAGGACGTCAATTACTTATTACTTTGATCGATATCCCTTATGCCACTTCGCCTGTCGTTGCAGGGTTGTGTTACTTGGTGGTTTATGGCGCAGAAAGCCATTTTGGACAGTGGCTTTCTCACTATGACATTCAACTGATGTTTGCGTGGCCAGGTCTCGTGATGGTGACCATTTTTGTCACCAGCCCTTTTGTGGCACGCTTATTGATCCCTTTAATGCAAGAGCAAGGCTCAGATCAAGAGCAAGCAGCCCTTACCCTAGGCGCTTCTGGATGGCAAATTTTCTATCACATCACGCTACCCAAAATCAAATGGGGCCTACTCTATGGAGTAATTCTGAGTAACGCTCGCGCCATTGGCGAATTTGGTGCCGTCTCCGTCGTATCAGGAGCCATTCGAGGACAAACTTTAACCCTAGCTCTATTAGTTGAACAGTTAAACGATGATCATAAAGTAGTAGGGGCATTTAGCGCAGCCCTACTCTTAGCAAGTATGGCTATTATCACCATTGCACTTAAAGCTTTTTTAGAAAAAAACACTAAAGCCGCTTTCTAAGCAAAAAAGCCCTAGTACTTATAAGTACCAGGGCTTTTACACAGCTCAAAAGAAGACTAAATAGCTATTTATGATAAGGTTTCGTGCACGCCTGCATCACCTTGACGCCAATAACTCGACGCTCGTATCTGCGTATTTTCTAAACCTTTTTCTACTAATTCCGCTCGTACCGCTTTAGCTACTGCTGATTCTGCAGCAGCCCACGCAAAACCTAGGCCCTCAGGTAAGACCAATTGTTGCACTTTCTGCGCCAGCTGCAGTGGTTGATTTGCCTGACGCTGTACATAATACGTCCTCAGTCCATCACGCACCGGTAGCTGGTGCTGTAACTGTGGATCGTCCGTTTCTAACACAGCCAATACCGTTTTTGAAGCTGGTAACTCCGCTATACGACGTGTCATAGCAGGCAAAGCCGTCTCATCCCCAATCAGCAAATGCCAATCATACTCTTCGGGTATAACCATAGAACCACGAGGGCCCGCCATCACTAACTGATCCCCTACCTCGGCCTGTAGCGCCCATGATCCTGCTGGCCCATCCTCGTGCAAGACAAAATCCACTTCTAACACCAAACGCTCTGCATCAAAAGCCCGTGGTGTATAGTCTCGCGCCACTGGCTTATTGGCCGGATCCGGAAATTTCAGCCCTTGCTCTGTCATTTGGGGCTTTTGTACTGCCTTACCTGAAAGTGGGAAAAACAGCTTGATATGATCATCAAACGAAGAGGAAACAAAACCGGCTAATTCTGGACTGGTAAAATAAAACCGAACATAATTTTGTGCTAACTGCTCTTTGGCTTTTACGGTAATCGTACGTACAACAATAGGATGACGTACACGTTGTACGGCTAATTTAGATTGCATCGTTGTCATATTCACTCTCTCTGGTGGTTCATTCTCTATCTACTTTATCAGCCAACAAAGCAAATAACAATCATTCTCATTATCAAATGATAATTGCTTTTTATGCAACAATAAAAAACCTGCCGTAGCAGGTTAACTATTAATTCACCAATTGTCGCTTATACACTAAAAATCGCCCTGAATAAGGCTGTGGCTCAGCGGCTCGA
>JAAYRP010000133.1 GCA_012518715.1 Alcaligenaceae bacterium
GAAAATCGACCCTCATGAAAATCATTGGTGGCGATTTGGAGCCCACAGCAGGTAGTGTGACGTTAGATCCAGGTATGCGCTTAGGTAAGCTGCGTCAAGATCAGTTTGCCTTTGAGGAGCACTCTGTACTAGATGTGGTGATGATGGGGCACACGGAAATGTGGCAGGCCATGACTGAGCGCGACACCATTTATGCAGACATGGAGGCCAGCGAAGACGATTATATGCGTGCCGCAGAGCTAGAAAGCTTATTCGCGGAATACGATGGCTACACCGCACAGGCACGAGCTGGAGAGCTACTTTTAGGTCTGGAGATCCCCACCGAGCAGCATCATTTATTAATGAGTGAATTAGCCCCGGGCTGGAAGTTGCGGGTATTGTTAGCGCAAGCTTTGTTTTCTAATCCTGATGTGCTGCTGCTTGATGAGCCCACCAACAACTTGGATATTAATACGATTCGTTGGCTCGAAGAAACCTTAAATAGTTATGACAGTACGATGATTATTATTAGTCATGACCGTCACTTTTTAAACCAAGTATGTACACATATGGCTGACTTGGATTATGGTGAGCTGCGTATCTATCCGGGTAACTATGATGATTATATGTTGGCCTCGGCGCAAGCACGGGAACGTTTGTTGCATGCTAATGCCAAAGCCAAAGAACGCATTAGTGAACTGCAAGATTTTGTACGACGTTTTTCAGCCAACAAATCTAAGGCGCGTCAGGCAACCTCGCGCATTAAACAAATTGATCGTATTAAGTCAGAGACGGTTGAGGTCAAACCCTCTTCTCGTCAAAACCCCTATATTCGGTTTGAACAAGCTAAGCCGTTGCATCGGTTAGCTGTGAGCACAGAAGCCCTGAGCAAAGCTTATGACCGTCCTATTATTGATCAGCTGAATCTTACGATAGAGGCAGGCGAGCGTATTGCTATTGTTGGTGCGAATGGCGTAGGTAAAACAACATTATTACGCTTATTGTATGGGGATCTTGCTCCGGATGCGGGGAAAGTAACATGGGCTGAGAACGCTGACATTGGTTATATGGCGCAAGACGTCTCCGATGCTTTTACCCAGGACAGTAACCTTTTTGATTGGCTACTTGATTATCGCCAGCCTGGGGATGATGATCAGGCCTTACGTTCGGTACTAGGGCGTTTGTTATTTTCTAGCGATGATATTAAAAAATCCGTAAAAGTATTATCTGGTGGGGAAAAAAACCGTTTAAGTTTCGGTCGGTTAATGCTGTCTCGGCATAATGTGCTCATGCTAGATGAGCCCACGAACCATTTAGATATGGAGTCTATCGAGTCCTTACAAATGGCGTTAGAAAAATATGCGGGCACTTTAATTTTTGTATCGCATGACCGTGAGTTTGTCTCTGGTGTTGCTACACGAATTATTGAAATTTTCCCCAATGGTAAACTGGTGGATTATGTCGGTGCTTATGACGACTACTTAGCTTATCGGGATAGCCAAACAACAGTGTAACCATGCTTTATCAATTAGACGATATTTACCACTACGAAGAAGACATTAAAAAAAGCCGGTTTTTAGCGATCGCTGCGCCAGTACAGAGCGCGAGCGACGCCATGGCTTTTTTAGAGCAGCACAGTGTGCCTGATGCGACCCATAACTGCTGGGCATATAAAATCGGTGATGAGTATCGTTTTAATGATGATGGCGAGCCAGGGGGGACGGCAGGGCGTCCTATGCTCCAGGCCATAGAGGGACAAAGCTGCGATCGAGTAGTGGTACTGGTGATTCGTTGGTTTGGCGGTGTTAAGCTGGGTACGGGTGGATTGGTACGCGCTTATGGGGGCGTGGCCGCGTCGTGTTTGCGTTTAGCA
>JAAYRP010000134.1 GCA_012518715.1 Alcaligenaceae bacterium
GCCTGTAAATCATGCTTTTTGATGTATTCCCACATTTTTTTTGTTACTTCGGTACGAGGTAACGGTTTTTTGCCTACGATCTCGGCTAGCTCTGCGCTTGGGGTCATGGGTTTCATGAAACCGCTATTAGCCGTTTTTTTGGTGGTTTTAGCCGCTTTAGTGGATTTTGCCGCTGTGGTTTTGGTGGCTTTTGCCATGGCTTGCTCCTATAAGAAAGTCGCAGATGATAATTAGGCAGGTTGTCAGCCTTATGAAAACATAGCATGCTATGGCTATTTAATCTTCGCTGACAGGAATTATTCCTCCATTTCTTTATTTTATCCATAGAAACCGTACGAATGACACCACAAACACCTTTATTAACAGAACTTCACAGCTTGCTGCCAGAGCTTCGAGCAATACGGCAACAAATTCATGCTTTTCCAGAGCTGGGGTTTGAGGAGCACCAAACGGCGGCATTGGTAACACAGTTTTTGCAAGATCATGATATAGATGTGACAACAGGTATTGGAAAAACAGGTGTGGTCGGTGTTTTGCGCGGGCTAGGTCCGGATAATGGACGTTGGGTAGGGTTAAGAGCCGATATGGATGCACTACCTATTCAAGAGCGTACAGGGTTAAGCTACCAGTCAACTGTGGCCGGTAAAATGCATGCTTGTGGGCATGATGGGCATACAGCGATTTTATTGGCGACAGCGGCGTATCTCGCTAAACACCGAGATTTTTCTGGCACAGTATGCTTTATTTTTCAGCCCGCTGAAGAAGGTTTAGGGGGTGCCCAAGCTATGATTGAGGATGGCTTGTTTGAGCGCTTTCCTTGTGATGCGATTTTTGCGTTACATAATTGGCCTAGCTTGCCCCCTGGGTATATTGGCGTCAATGAGGGGGCGATGATGGCTGCAGCAGATAGTTTTGAGATAACTATCACTGGACATGGGGGCCATGGGGCGCATCCCTATCAGGCCAAAGACCCCTTGGTTGCCGCAGCGCATTTAGTGACGGCTTTGCAAAGTATTGTTGCACGTAATGTACATCCTTTTGATTCCGCAGTGCTCACGGTGTCAGCTATGCAGGCAGGAGATTTGTCGGCATATAGTGTCATACCTGATACGGCGCACCTGAGTGGGACGGTACGTACGTTTTCTGAGGCCGTGCGGCAACACGTTCAGCAACGCATGCAGCAAGTGTGTGATGGGGTAGCGGCGATGTTTGGGGTACAGGTAGCACTGCGTTATATGCCGTTATTTCCAGCCACGATTAACACGCCACATTATGCGAGGTTAGTGGCACAGGTTGCCACAGAGTTATTTGGGGCGGCGCAGGTGGATGATCAGTTAACTCCATCGATGGGGGCTGAGGATTTTGCGTTTATGTTGCGTCAGCGTCCGGGGGCGTATTTTCGTTTGGGACAGGGGGGCGCAGAGCAAGGGCGGGTACTGCATAATGCCCAGTTTGATTTTAATGATGCGGTGATTCCGCACGGTGCTGCGATGTTTGTACGGTTAGCGCAGCAGTTTCTAGCAACAACAGATTCACTATAGGATGAAAATAACGGTGGCTACAGAGCAATTACGAATTCGACGACCCGATGATTGGCATGTGCATTTGCGTGATGGGTCCGTATTAGCGTCGGTGGTAGCGCATACGGCCCGACAGTTTGCGCGTGCGATAGTGATGCCTAATCTTACTCCGCCTGTGACAACTACAGAGCAAGCGGTGGCTTATCGTTCTCGGATTATGTCGGCATTGGCTGCGCAAGACTCGCCTTATACTTTTACGCCGTTGATGACTTTATATTTGACTGATAATACCCCGGCATCTGAAATTGAAAAAGCCAAGGCGTCTGGCGTAGTGCATGCGGTCAAACTTTATCCTGCGGGTGCGACCACAAACTCCGATGCGGGCGTAACGGATCTATTAAAGTACGGCGGCGCGGTACTAGAAGCCATGCAAAAGCATGAGCTGCCTTTGTTAGTGCATGGCGAGGTCACAGATCCGGACGTTGATGTTTTTGATCGAGAGGCAGTATTTATTGATCGGGTGATGTTGCCTTTACGACGTCAGTTCCCTGAGCTTAAAGTGGTGTGTGAGCACATTACTACTAAAGAAGGGGCGGACTATGTCATGCACGCCGAGGGGCCTGTAGCCGCCACCATTACCCCCCAGCATTTACTGTATAACCGTAATGCTTTATTTCAAGGGGGCTTGCGTCCACATTGGTATTGTCTTCCTATTTTAAAGCGAGAGGTACATAGACAAGCTTTGTTGGCTGCGGCTACAAGTGATAGCCCCCGCTTTTTCTTAGGAACAGATAGTGCGCCCCATGTAAAAGGACAAAAAGAAAAAGACTGTGGTTGTGCGGGGTGCTATTCTGCATTTCATGCTTTAGAGCTGTATGCAACCGCTTTTGAGTCGGTAGGTAAGCTAGATCGCCTAGAGGCATTTGCAAGCTTAAATGGCCCTGCTTTTTATGGCCTGGAGCCAAATGCCGAGCATGTGACGCTAGAGCGGGCGCCGTTGGCTATTCCACAGGCGCTCGCATTGGCTAATGATCAGATTGTGCCCTTGGCGGCGGGAGAGTCATTGCCTTGGCGTTTTGTTGGTTAAAAAGGCCAAAGAGCTAAGCGCGCTTTCTTAAGCGGGTAGATCGGCTTTGTGAAGCGCGCTGTTAGGCTAGTCTCCCTTTTTTTCTTCTAGCTGCTCCCATCGGTCAAAGAGTCCCATGAGGTCTGCTTCGAGCTGGGCAAGCTGCTGGTTAATGGCTTCGGCTTTATCATTGCCTTCGCTATAAAGATTGGGGTCGGCCAATTGCTCGGCAAGCTCGGCTTGCTGGGTTTCGATGGCGGCGATTTTTTCCGGTAGCTCAGCTAGCTCCTTTTCCTCCCAGGGGGCGAGGCGATTTTTATTGCTAGGGCGAGGGCTTGGTATGAGGGCTGGAGCGGCTTTAGGCGCTGGTGCTTTTTCAGCTGCTTTGCTCGGTGCAGGCTCTGGGTCAGGGCGTTGCGCAAGCCATTCGTCATAGCCGCCGATGTATTCGCCCCATTTCCCGTTTCCTTCGGCAGCAATCACTTGAGTGACCACATTATTTAGAAAAGCGCGGTCATGGCTAACTAGCATAACCGTCCCGCTGTACTCGGTAAGAAGCTGCTCTAATAGCTCAAGGGTTTCAATATCTAGGTCGTTGGTGGGCTCATCCAGTACCAGCACATTTGTTGGCTGAGCAAACATACGGGCTAAAGCCAACCGAGCGCGCTCGCCCCCGGATAGGGTTTTAACAGGCGAATTTGCCCGCGCAGCCGGGAAGAGAAAATCCTCTAAATAGCTCATTACGTGCTTGCGCTGATCCCCAATCTCCACCCATTCTGTGCCTGGGCTAATGGTTTCTTTGAGGGTGGCATTTTCATCCAGATTAGCGCGCATTTGATCAAAATAACCAATGTTTAGCTGA
>JAAYRP010000023.1 GCA_012518715.1 Alcaligenaceae bacterium
AAAACGCGCAGTAGCTGCAGCACAATGGGATGATCTAATGAATAAAATACGGTTTGGGCTTCTTTACGCACCGTGACCAGTTGTTCTTTGCGCAACACGGCCAAATGCTGCGAAAACGCAGACTGACTCAGTGTCGACTGCTGCCAAAGATCACCTGCGGATTTTTCCCCCTGAGCTAAAGCACAAAGGATGAGTAAACGTTCCTCGTGAGCGATGGCCTTAAGCAGTGCCGCAGCTTGTTGAGCATGCGGCTGGATTTGATCGCGCAAATTCATTGTTTCCATACTTTCTAATTTAGCAAAATCTAATATAAAAAGCAAAAATAGAAAAACCCCAAGCCATGGCAAAAGTTAGGCTTGGGGTTTTTACAACAGATACGATAAAACAGCGACTAAACGTTAAACAAAAAGTTCAACACATCTCCATCTTGGACAATGTAGTCTTTGCCTTCGGCACGCATTTTACCGGCCTCTTTGGCTCCTTGCTCACCTTTATATTGAATAAAGTCTTCGTAAGCAATGGTTTGCGCGCGAATAAAACCACGCTCAAAGTCCGTATGAATCACTCCCGCCGCCTGCGGGGCTGTGGCACCAACGGGTACAGTCCATGCACGAACTTCTTTAACCCCCGCTGTAAAATAGGTTTGCAAGCCTAACAGAGTATAACCAGCACGAATCACACGATTCAGCCCTGGTTCTTCCATGCCCATGTCCTCAAGGAACACAGCCTTATCCTCATCATCGAGTTGCGCAATCTCTGCTTCGACCGCCGCACACACCGCCACAACGGGAGCATTTTCTTTAGCGGCGTAATCCTCGACCTGTTTTAAATAAGGGTTATTCTCAAAGCCGTCCTCTTTGACATTAGCTACATACATAGCAGGCTTAGCTGTAATAAAACAAAAAGTTTTGATAGCAGCCTGATCCGCCTCATCAAAATCTAAGGCCCGTACAGGAGTGCCCTCGCCTAAGGCGGCGATAATACGCTCTAACGCATTACACAGACGAATTGCCTCTTTATCACCAGAGCGCGCGGTGCGCTGGTTACGCTGCAAAGCTCGCTCAGCACTTGCTAAATCCGCAAGCGCGAGTTCAGTATTAATGACCTCGATATCAGCAATAGGATCTACCTTGCCCGAAACGTGCACCACATTGTCATCTTCGAAACAACGCACCACATGCACAATGGCATCGGTTTCACGAATATTAGCTAAAAACTGATTTCCTAAACCTTCGCCTTCCGATGCTCCTGCCACTAAACCTGCAATATCAACGAATTCCACCACAGCAGGTAAAACACGTTCTGGCTTTACGATTTCAGCAAGAGGCACTAAGCGAGGATCAGGTACCTCTACCACCCCCACGTTTGGCTCAATCGTACAGAAAGGGTAGTTTTCTGCTGCAATCCCTGCTTTGGTGAGCGCATTAAATAAGGTGGATTTACCTACGTTGGGTAGCCCAACAATGCCGCATTGAAGAGACATGGCATTCCTAAAAATGAAAGTAGATGAAAAGAAAAGCGATATTATAACGAGTTAATGAGCAAGATCAGGGAGCAATCGCATAATGGCCATAATTAACAACAATGGCCCGGCATTAAATAGTGCATGTAAAATTATGCTCGCCCCAATCCCACGCCGCACACGTAACCACGCCAATACCAACCCAGTGACAAACTGAGGCAAAATCAGTAACGGTAACGTATAAAGCTCAATCTGATCGAATTTAAAATTATATAAATGCAACGCCGCAAATAAAACCGTAGACCCATAAAAAAACCACGCAAAACGACGGCAATACCAACGGTACCAACGCCAAGGCCACTGTGCCCCTAAACCGATTTGGCGCCATAAGGCTGGCTGGGAGCCTGCAGTAGCAGGTCGCCAAATAAGCAACACCACTACAGCCAATGCTACCGTCACCGTTACCGTTTGCGGCCCGCTCAATAAGCACCATAGCGTCACAGGAATCAACCAAAAAAACTGAGAGGGGCGACGCAACACATAACGAAATACCATTTCTTCAATGAGCGGCGCCCATAAAACAGCCTGCTTCCAAGGTATTCGGCCAAAATCTAGCTTATGCTCGGCGCCAGCAGAGGTCGCCACCATGGCAGCCAAGGGGCCAAAAACAGTAATATTGATAAGCCATAAAAAGGCCACCCATTGCAATAAGCGCTTTACCCCTAAGCCATTGGTCCAATCCGTTACCCAACCATGCCCAAGATCTTGCTGCGCAAAACGTGGGGCTAAGCGCGGTTGACGTAAAAACCACCAAAAGTCTTGTAGCTCTTGCTTAAAGCTTAATGTGTTCACGCATTGCCCCCATGTAATTGCCGAGTGGCCAGCTCAAAATCCCCCTCGAGTAAAGCAGAAAGAATGGCTTCGCTACGCCACAGTGCATCCTCTATGGCCTCACGCTCTTGAGCGCGCGGCGCGCTTAGTACAAAAGCAGCTACCTGCTGCGCTAAACCCAAAGAGCGCGGATGCCCAATGCCTATGCGTAAACGCCAAAAATCGGGACTAGAAAACACTTGCTGAATATCACGCAAGCCATTGTGTCCAGCATGCCCACCCCCTTTTTTCAATTTCGCTTGCCCAGGCAATAAGTCAAGCTCATCGTGTAATACCAATACCTGTTCGGGCTGCAATTTATAAAAGCGCATCAGCGCACCAGCTGCCTGACCTGATCGGTTCATAAACGTCGTTGGCTTGGCGAGAATAATCGCCTGCCCATTGTGACGACCTTTGGCTACCCAAGCGGACATGTTTTTTTCTAAGCTAAAGCTAGCATGCAACTTTTGTGCATAAGCATCAGCTAACCAAAAACCAGCATTATGACGGGTTTTCTCATATTCAGCCCCCGGATTTCCCAGCCCTACAATTAAGCGTATTCCTTCAGACATATCTCTACCTAAAAAGCAGCCACAGACAAAATGCTTTGATTTTACGTCATTTCAATAAAAAACCCCTGCTATGTAGCAGGGGTTTTTATCAAGCATAGCGTTGACGCAATGCACTGTAATATAAATATTACTCTGCGCTTGGTTCTTCGGCTGCTTCGCCTTCACCGTCTTCGCCATCTTCGCTTTCTTCTGCACCGCCACCCACGGCCAAAGCTGTTGCCAGGGCAGGATCTGGATCGGTGCTTGCACCGGCGTATTCGACGCCCTCGGGCAGCTCAATCGCAGATAGGGTAATGGTTTCACCCGCATCAAGGTTAGCCAAGTCCACATCGATGGAAACAGGTAGATTAGCTGGCAAACAAGTGATCTCTAGATCCACTAGAAGCTGGCTAATTACCTGAG
The DNA here is from genome assembly GCA_012518715.1 of Alcaligenaceae bacterium. Taxonomy (GTDB): domain Bacteria; phylum Pseudomonadota; class Gammaproteobacteria; order Burkholderiales; family Burkholderiaceae_B; genus Paenalcaligenes; species Paenalcaligenes hermetiae. The sequence continues at coordinate 3,307 of JAAYRP010000023.1, forward strand.
CATGTAGCTTAACAGCGGGGCTGTCATCGCCGTTGATGAAGTTCAACGGTACACGTGTAGTAATAGGCTGATCAGCACGTACACGCTGGAAGTCTACGTGTAAAACCTGAGGTTTGTAAGCATGCCACTGCACAGCACGCAACAATACTTTTTCGACCTTACCGTCCAAATCCATGTCTAGAATAGAAGCATGGAAAACTTCTTTACGTAAGTCGTGGTAGATTTGGTTGTGGTCGAGCGTGACAGCGACTGGCTCAGCGTTACCACCATAAACAATAGCGGGAACTTGGCCAGCACGACGCAGGCGGCGGCTCGCACTCGATCCCTGTACATCGCGCTTAAAGGCTTTGAATTTCATGGGAAAACTCCAAAATTGCGGTATTTCGCAAACAGTTAAAAACGCCAGGTGCCGCGACCAGCACCTAACGAGAAAATTTAATCAACAAATAACGAGCTCACAGACTCAGCGTTAGAGATGCGCAACATGGTTTCGCCCAGTAGTGCTGCACAAGAAAGCTGACGGATCTTACTGCATGCTTTTGCTTCGGCAGAAAGTGGAATGGTATCCGTTACAACCAGCTCGTTCAATTCAGAGTTATTGATGCGCTCAATGGCTTCGCCAGATAAAACAGGGTGAGTACAGTAAGCATAAACTGCGACAGCACCCCGTTGTTTCAGCGCCTCGGCAGCTTTACATAGTGTGCCAGCCGTATCCACCATGTCATCCATTAAAATACATGTACGACCATTGACATCGCCAATAATGTTCATGACTTCGGACACATTCGCACGAGGACGACGCTTATCGATAATCGCCAGATCGGCTTCTAGCTGTTTAGCTAAAGCGCGAGCTCGCACTACCCCACCAATATCGGGGGAGACCACAACCAAGTCTTTGTAATTACAGCGCCAAATATCACCTAAAAGGATAGGGGAGGCGTAAATATTATCGACAGGTATATCAAAAAAGCCTTGAATCTGATCCGCGTGCAAATCCATAGTCATAACGCGATCTACGCCTACGACTTGAAGCATGTTTGCAACGACTTTAGCAGAAATGGCGACGCGCGCAGAACGCGGACGACGGTCTTGGCGGGCGTAACCAAAGTATGGAATCGCCGCGGTAATGCGACCGGCAGAGGCACGACGCAAGGCATCGACCATTACCATGATTTCCATTAAATTGTCATTGGTGGGAGCGCAGGTTGGCTGTAATACAAAAACATCGCGACCGCGCACGTTTTCGTTGATTTCGACCATGACTTCTCCGTCAGAGAAGCGACCTACGGTCATTTTGCCAAGAGACATGTCTAAGTGATTTGCAACATCTACAGCCAAACGTGGGTTTGCTGTACCGGTGAAAATCATGAATCGGTCATGTGCCATGATGTGAGGGACGTAGATATGATTTGGATGCGTGACGAAAAAATAAAGCCGTTGACCACAATCAACGTTATGATGTGGCTCAACAGCTTTATTATGACGCAGACCTAAAGGTCTGTAAATGTATGGCTGGGGATGAAGGATTCGAACCTTCGCATGCCGGAATCAAAATCCGGTGCCTTAACCAGCTTGGCTAATCCCCAAATTCTTTCAACCAAGTATACAGCGGATGAGTATTTAACCCATTTACCACCCATCGATCTGGAGGCATTTGCATCGTTGGCTGTCCGTGCAAAATTATACCGCTTAAATAACTGTTTTGTCTAGTGGCTTGCTCTTTGTCTTCAAACCCAACAAAAACACAAGAACCCGACCCAGTCATTCTAGCATGTAAATTATTTTTACGCAAGCCCTGTAACAAAGTTTTAATCTCTGGAGCTTGTTTACATGCCACAGTTTCTAAAACATTTTCACCAAAAAACAAAACCGAATGATTTTTTTGTGGATCAATGCTTATTAAAGAATCTGTAAAGTCTGTAATTATGACGGGCTTTGAATCTCTTGTCAAGCCCTGATCTTGAAAAATAGCCGGCGTACTCACAAAAACGTCAGGCTTAATCAGTAAATAACTTAAATTGGGTAGAGTTATTGCCTGTAATTGCTCACCAATTCCCTGAGCAAATGCGCTCTGTCCAAAAATAAAAACCGGCACATCCGCTCCCAGTTGCACGCCAAGCTGCATGAGCTGGGTACGACTTAGCCCAGTTTGCCATAATCGGTTTAACGCAATGAGGGTGGTTGCTGCATTACTGGAGCCCCCACCTAAGCCGGCTCCGGCAGGTATTCGTTTATCACAAGCAATCGTAGCACCAAAATGTGTCCCTGTAGCACGCTGTAATAATCGAGCCGCTTGAATGATTAAGTCGTCATCCTCGCTTAGTCCGGCTAAGCTCTGCCCTGCTCGTGTAATCACCCCATCATCGCGACGCTGAAAGTCCAAGTAATCGCATAAATCCACAAAGGTAAAAACGCTTTGGAGCAAGTGATAGCCATCAGAGCGCCGCCCCACAATATGTAAAAACAGGTTCAGTTTTGCCGGTGCTGGCACACGCTCCAGACTCAGTACAGCCATATTAGTAGTCAACCACAATACGAACGGATAAGTTTTGCTGGGCCTGATGACGATGCATCTGTAGCAATTTGGGCCCAAGTGCATCATAACGCTGTAAACGTACTCGCCAACCGTCTTGTACGAAATAACTAGGCTGCTGTTGTTGCAAAGCTAAATCTGTAGTAGGACGCGAACCGGTTTGGCCTCGTAGCCAATCTCGCATCCCTTCTACAGGAATCGCATAACCAAAAAGCTGCTCTACCAGCGCATCTGGTGAGGTGGCGTATTCCATCTGCCCATTCGGATAACGCAATATCGCTCCTGTCGCACTCGCCTCTACGCGCGCTAACACTGTCCCCATGGGGTTAGTTAAGTCCAACTGAAGGCGTTGAGGGTTTTCTTGCCATTGGAACCCCCCTTGGACAGCATCGCGACTCCCGTCTGCATTATCTACCGCGAGCGCAAAGCGCCCAGAGCGTATAAACTGCTCATCCTGCGCTGTTGGTGTGGCTACTGGAAGGGGTGCTGCACAGGCACTAAGCAAAATAACCACTCCAGCCGCTAGCCCTAATTTAAGATATTGTCTACGTGTCATGGCTTAACCCCAAATCGCTGCATAGTTCGCTCTAGGGTGTAGTTTGGATTTTCTGTATCCCATGCCCGACGCCAAGTAGCGATAGCTTCGTCTTGACGGCCTTTCATCCATAATACTTCGCCTAAATGGGCCGCTACCTCTGGGTCAGGCAGTCGCTCATAAGAGCGCATTAAATATTCGAGCGCTGCTTGATAGTCTCCTACACGATAAAGATACCAACCAACACTATCTAAAATATAAGGGTTATCAGGCTCCAGCTCTAAGGCTTGCTCTAAAAGCCCCTGTGCCTCATCCAGATTTTTGTTTTGATCCA
>JAAYRP010000135.1 GCA_012518715.1 Alcaligenaceae bacterium
AAGCCTAGTGTCGACCAGTGACCAAAGATTACGGGTGTTTCGATTTGGCGGTTTTCCATATCAAACCAGGGCGTGAGGCCTAGTTGGGCTTTGGGGGCGCCTTTATATTGATGGTCGATTTCACCTTTGGCTGTAAAATGCCGTAAGCGTGTTAGCGCATTAACGGTGTAGCGTTGCCTTGCTATGGGCTCCAAATCGTTTGTCCACTGGCTGGGTTGGTTGCCAAAAAGTAGACCAATATGGTCCTGCCAATGAGAACTTTGTAATGTTTGCTCAACCTCATGGGCTAGGTGTAATACTGTCTGTAAGGACCACTCAGGGTGTAGCCCTGCATGAATGATAAGGTGACCGGCATGGTGCAGCGCTAAGGGCTGGTGGCGTAACCAGTGAATCAGCGCATCGGCATCGGGAGCGGTTAGCACCGAAGACAATGTATCCGATCGATTACATTTGCGCTGCCCAGCCGCTACACCAAGTAAATGCAGATCATGGTTGCCGAGTACCGTTTGTGCGCGTTTTCCTAGAGCTTGAATTTGACGCAATACTCCGACAGAGTCAGGACCTCGATTGACCAAATCCCCTACAAAAATAAAGTGAGCGTTGGGGTCTTGCAGTGCAGGTTGTTGGAGTAAGTGACGTAGGCTTTGTGCGCAGCCTTGTATATCGCCGATGACCCAAATAGAAGAACGGTGTGTCATGCCGCATGCTCCGAAGTGATTTTTTTACGCCAGCGGTGCTTATTTTCAATAATAAACAAAGCCAGTAGCGCCAAACACAAAGCCAATAAGCTGGGTAGTAAAGCCGTAACCCAAGGTTGCCAACGGCTTAGCATGCCAACGTTTAAGGCGAGCTGGTTCATCATAAAAAAGCCGACCCCGATTAAAATGCCAATAAAGATTTTACTGCCCACACCACCACGGCGTGTCTGCATAAAGCTAATGGGCGCGGCAATGGTAATCATGACCAATAGAGAAAAGGGGTAGGCAATTTTGCGCCATAAGGCCACCGTTTGGCGGTCGGATTGCAACTGGTTACTGTCTAAGTAATCAATATAATCCATCAGGTCACTGATCGTCATGCGCTCAGGTGTGAGAATACGAGCGAGTAAGCGCTCTGCACTTAAGCTTGTGTTTAAACGTAGATGGTCAATGCTTTCACGAATGAGTAAGGGTTCAGTACGTACGTATCCTTGCTGTAAGGCATCTAAGACATTTTCAGGAAGCTGTGCATGTTGCACTTGTTGTAGATGCAGTTGACCGTCTTGGAAGTAACCGCTTTCTGCTTGAATATAAGCGCGTAGATGTTGTTGCGAGTTAAATTCAAAAACCGTAATTTCTTGCACCGTGGATTTATCGGCTAAGCGACCGATATTGATGAGACGCATTGTGTCTTGGCTCTCGTTTTCTTTAAACCAGTAGCCACTATGTAAGCGCCCTCCACCCGCACGCCCCAGCAGTTTTAAACTGCTTTCGCTGGCTTGGATTTCCGCGCGTGGGGTGATGTATTCGGATAGGGCTAATGCCCCTAGCATGGCTGGAATCGTAATCACCCACAAAAGTAATAGCAGCTGTAAACCACTAATACCCGCAACACGCAGCACAACAAGCTCATTCCGTTGTGCTAGTCCAGCTAATGCTAATACTGCACCGATGAGCAACCCAATAGGTAAAAGCTCATAGAGTTGACTAGGTAAGCTAAGCGCTTGTAGATACAACAGATTGGTTAGGCTAAACGTAGCACTTAACTTGTCTAAATCCTCGATTAAATTAAAAAAGCTAAATAAACCAATCAGAGCCAGTAAGACAACTGCACTGGAGCGGTAAATTTCGGATGCAATGTAACGGCGAGCGGTGCGCATAAAGTAAATCCATTAAGGTATGCGAACTTGGCGCATACGTTGCATGATGGTGTTAGTGCGGCGTTGTAAATAAGGGGTGTTGCCATTCCTGTCATAAAAAACAGGGTTAGGAAGCATAGCAGCAAGCCGCGCCGCTTGGCTAGCGCTAAGCTGTTTGGCGTGGGTTTTAAAATAGCGCTGCGCTGCCGCCTGGACGCCGAAGTCTACTTGCCCCCACTGGGCCATATTTAAATACAGTTCTAATATACGTTGCTTAGGCATCACGTATTCGATCATATAGCTTAAGATGAGCTCTTGGCCTTTACGTGTATAGCTACGGGACGTAGAAAGAAAAAGGTTTTTAGCCAATTGCTGCGTTAGGGTAGAGCCACCGCGACGTCGATCGGAGCCTTGAGCGGCCTGTTTTTTATTGTACTCCCAGGCCTGACGTATGGCTTCCCATTCTATGCCAGTGTGATCTAAAAAGTTGGCGTCCTCGGAGCTAATTACCGCGCGTTTAATATGTGGGCTGATTTGATCATAATCCACCCACTCAAAACGTAGCTGTACGTTTGGATCGTCTTTGCGTAGCTCGCTTAGGGTCTGACGCATCACCGCACTGGAGCTAGGATTATAAAAATTAAACCAGACGATACGTACTAAGAAGCTTAGTTGATACAACAGTACTAGCGCTATGGATACGATTAAGACAACGGCAAGCCGTTTAGCAGGGCTAGAAGATGAGCGTTTCATGACTCCAATTGTTGGCGTAAAAAGGTCAGTACTGGGGTAGGATCTGGACGTTGTCCATGCCAAATCGCAAAACTTTCCGCGGCTTGAGCAACCAGCATACCTAAGCCATCGGCACTGTGGCTGGCGCCTTGCTGTAAGCAGCTTTGCATAAATGGCGTAGGCTCTGGCCCATACACCATATCGTAAGCCAGTGAACGTGAGCTAAAGCTAAGGGGGGTGTCTAATGGGTGGCGCGCTTGTAGACTGCTCGAGGTGGCATTGATAACGATATCCCAGGTGCCCTGGGTGTCGCCTAAACCGCCGGCCTCTAAAGCTGGAGTCGTCTGTGCTAAGGGGCTGATGAGTTGTTGGGCTTTGGCTGCTGTGCGATTAACCACACGTAGTTGCTTGACCCCTGCTTCGATAAGAGGAAGAAGCACGCCGCGCGCTGCACCACCCGCACCA
>JAAYRP010000136.1 GCA_012518715.1 Alcaligenaceae bacterium
CCACCCCTAGTAGTCCCCCTAGGTTCCAAGCCGGGCTTTGCCATACCGGTATAGCTGGAAACCAATGTAAAGCGCTAGCATGTAAGGCTTGGGTAGCAAGCAAATAAAATACGCCTACACACAGGGCGCTAACCAAAGCCAATCGGGGCCAAAAAAGTCGAGTGATAAAAAAGGTGCTTAAAAGTAATAAGACCATGACCCAATTGCTTTCTGCCGCATTAAAGAGCTGCATACCAAACTGTACTAAGATACCGGCGAGCATGGCGGCGCCAGGGGTAGACCATGCCATTACCACGGGGGTTTTACTTAGCAGGGAAGGTAGAAGTGTACTGACGCCGACACCAATGCTTAGTGCTCACATCCACGAATGCAGCTGGGCAGAGTCTGCACCGGCAGCATGGGCAGCTTGTAGCACGATAGCGATGGAGCTGCTATAGCTGATAATGACGGTTAGCAGCCCTGCTCCTAGAGTAGAGAAAGAAATCGTAATGACATCGTGCTTTAGTAATAACTCTAAGATATAAAAGAGTCATTATGCGCTACTATGTGGATTTGTGAGTAGGCCACACCTTATTGTAAAATGTAATAAGTATAATCTTGTTTTGCATAAACTTGATATATGTTAAGGCTTTTGATGTAAAAGCCGTAACAGTTGGTTATTTTGCTATAAGCATATAAAATCCAGTTGTATGTGGGGCGCGATTTAGCGTTTTTTAGCTCTCTTTAGTGAGTTTATACTATGACTCGTCAATTTTTTTCTCGATTACCGCTCGCCGGCGTACTGGCGGCGGTGGGCCTATCATCGGCCATGTCTGCAGCGGTAGCCACAGAGCTAGACGCTGAGGCGATCGAGCGTGGTAAAGCGGCATCTACCACCTGTATCGCCTGTCACCAAGCCGATGGTAGTGGTATGAATATTCCGGGCGGTGAATCCTGGCCTCGTTTGGCGGGCTTAGACCGTGACTACCTCGTCGCCCAGTTAAAAGCATTTAAAGACGGCTCACGCAATAACGCCTCAATGTTAGCGTTTGCCACTATGCTCAATGATGAGCAAATGGTGGATGTAGCCAGTTATTATGCAAGCTTACCGGTGCCTAAAATTGAAGCGCCTGAGGTAGACGAAGATTTGCTCAAGCATGGTGAAAAGCTCGCCACTAAGGGTGATTGGAGTCGATACATTGTGGCCTGTGCGTCCTGCCATGGGCCCGGTAGCCAAGGCAATGGTTCTACTTTCCCCGCTTTAGCCGGCCAGCATCCTGGGTATATTGCTCAGCAGATCACCGCTTGGAAAGAAGAAACCCGTCAAAATGATCCTCAGAACCTCATGGCTAGCATTGCTAAGCGCATGGATGATCGTGATGTTGAAGCGGTCTCTGCATGGTTAGCAGCTCAGCCTGTTAAAGGTCAAGAATAAGGGGATTCAAAATGAAAATGATGTTTAAAAAACTACTCCCTGTGGCCATCACAGGTGCCTTTGTGTTAGGTGCCACGGCAGCCAATGCCCAGATCACCAAATATGGTAAAGACTTAACAGACGAAGAGCGTGCGCAAATTAGCGCCATGGTTCCTGGTGCTCCTGAGCCCAAGGATGATGAGTTTGTTCATATTCCTCCTACTATGGAAGACTTGGAGGCTTCAGACCTTCATCCTAAAATGAAAGAGGCAATTCGTCGTGGGCACGATCTTTTTGTGAACACGCAGCAGTTGCGCGGTAAAAACGTGTTTAACAACATGAACTGTGCAAGCTGTCACATTGGTGAGGGGCGTTTGCCTTACGCTGGGCCCGTTTGGCCAGCAGCCGTTGATCTGCCTGCATACCGTGGAAAAAACGGTCATGTTAATAGCCTAGAAGAGCGTATTGTTGGCTGCTTTACCTACTCCATGAACGGCTTACCGCCCGAGTATGGTAGCGATGATATGTTGGCCTTGTCTTTGTACCATCAGTGGCTAGCTACCGGTGTTCCTATGTTCCCCAAAGACAAGCTCTATGGTCGTGGTTTTCCTCGTCTAGCCGATCCAGAGCAAGCGCCTGACGCGGTTCGTGGTAAAGCCGCTTACCAAGCTAACTGTGCGATTTGTCACGGTGAAGACGGTGCGGGTAAAAAAGAAGGCGATAAGGTCATCTTCCCAGCGTTGTGGGGTGACGACTCTTATAACTGGGGTGCAGGGATTGCTCGAGTTTACACCTTGGCTTCTTTTACTCGCCACAATATGCCATTAGGTCAGCCAAACTCGCTTTCTATTCAGGATGCTTGGGATATTGCTCAATACGTCAATACCAAAGAGCGTCCCCAAGACCCACGTTACACGGGTGACATCAAAGAAACACGTGAAATGTACTTAGATACTTTCCATAAGCATTCTATGTACGGCACTGAGTTCGAGGGTAAAATTCTGGGTGATCACGACAACGTTGGTCATAAGAATTTCCTCAAACCAGAAATCTTACGTTCCCGTGACTTTACCGGTGGTAAAAAAGCCGAGTAAATCTGTAATGAGTTCCTAACAGGAATACATTGCCAAAAAAACACCGCATATCAAGCACTTAGTTTTGGTATGCGGTTTTTTTATACCAAAAAAATCCTGCTGGACACAGCTACTAACAGATTGAAACTTGCATATAGGTGGCGCTATCGACGATGATTAAAGCTCACTTTTGTTGTTAAAGGAGGCTAGGAATGGCCCAGAATATGAAAGCTTTTATCGCCGCCGCAGCCATTAGTTTAGGGCTGGTTGCGCCTATTGCTCATGCTCAAAGCAATGCTCCTGTTGCGCCCCCTGCACCACAGGTGATTCAACCTACGCCTGAGCAGCTAGATCAGTATGCGACGGCAGCAAAGCAAGTGGCTTTGGTCGCTGCTGATTATCAGCCGAAGCTCGAAGCCGCTACTACCGATCAAGATCGACAAAATCTGATGAAAGAGGCGGATGAAAAGATGGTAGAGAAAGTGCAGCAAGGTGGGCTGAGCGTAGAGCAATATAATGGAATTAGTTTAGCCATTCAGCAGGATCCAGCCTTACGTCAGCAGGTAGAGCAGCGTATTCAAGCTCAGTAAAACTTGATCTCTCTCCTGTATAAATTGCACCATTGTTTAGGCAATGGTGCTTTTTTTATGTCTAAAAAACCTTTTTTAAAAGCAAATAAGTTCGAATGAACTGCTAAGACGTCATTGGATTTTCATATTGGCTTCATGCTTGCGTCATATCTTCTTTTTACACTGTGTCTTATTCGAATGAAGTAGATGATGAGTTGAGTATGAGCCTGAGTACGCGCCAGCGTCATATTGTGGATTTATTGCGGGATAAGGAAGCCCTAAGTGTGGCTGAGTTAGCCCACTATTTTCAGGTGACTCCACAGACCATACGGCGGGACTTAAATCGTCTTTATATGGCAAATTTATTACGACGGCATCATGGTGGGGCGCAGATCGTGCATAGCCCTGTAAATAGCTCTTTCCAAAGTCGTCGTATTCGTCATTTACCTGCTAAGGCTCGTATTGGGGCAGCCGTAGCGGCGCTAATTCCACAGGGTAGCTCGTTGTTGTTTGGCTTTGGGACGACACCGGAGCAAGTGGCTTTAGCTTTAGCACAGCATCAGCATTTAACGGTGGTGACAAACAATTTGGCTGTAGCACTCGCGTTAAATCACGAGCAGAGTAATCGTATTGTTTTACCGGGAGGTTGTTTACGGCAACCCAATCCAGAGATTTTAGGGGCTGAGGCGGTGGCGCTATTTCAAAGTTATCGCGCGGATTTTGGTGTTTATGGGGCGGGTGGAGTGGATAGTGATGGGGTGCTGCTCGATTTTGATCGTGACGAAGTCGCTTGTCACACGGCACTACGACAAAGCTGTCGGGTACGTATCTTGGTACTAGATAGCAGTAAATTTGGACGCCACGCTCCCATGCCGAGCGGGCATGTGCAAGAGGCGGATTACATTGTGACTCACACTATAAGCGTACATTTTCAATTAGCGCAATCGTACCCGCGTTTTATTTATGAGGGTCCGCCACTACGGCTTAGGGATTAGGCGTTTTTTTAGCGATGAGCTGCACAACTGCGGATAGACCATGGTGACC
>JAAYRP010000137.1 GCA_012518715.1 Alcaligenaceae bacterium
CCAGTTTGCGGTAACACACTAGGTCAATCACCACATCATGACGGAATTTTTTACGGTAATCTAAAGCCAAGCGCGTCACAAAGGCCACGGCTTCGGGGTCATCGGCATTAACGTGGAATACCGGAGCTTCGATCATTTTTACCACATCGGTACAATACAAGGTCGATCGTGTATCACGCGGATCAGACGTAGTAAAACCAATTTGGTTGTTAATAACAATGTGTACCGTACCGCCTGTACCATAACCACGCGTTTGCGCTAGGTTAAGGGTTTCCATTACCACGCCCTGGCCCGCAAAGGCGGCGTCCCCATGTACGAGCACCGGTAAAACGCATTCGCCAGTGGTATCACCACGGCGATCTTGACGCGCACGGGTGCTACCCTCGACAACCGGGTTAACAATTTCCAAATGAGAAGGGTTAAAGGCCAAGGACAAATGAACAGCACCACCACGCGCAGACAGATCGCTGGAAAAACCATTATGGTATTTCACGTCCCCGTCCGTAAGGTTGTCGGCGTGCTTACCCTCGAACTCGGCGAACAGGTCTGCAGGCATCTTGCCCATGATGTTCACGAGCATATTCAAGCGCCCACGGTGAGCCATCCCAACAATGATTTCTTGCACACCTAAATCGCTGGCATGGTTAACGACTTCGTCCATACAAGCAATAAAGCTTTCCCCGCCCTCGAGGGAGAAACGCTTTTGCCCCACGTATTTGGTATGTAAATAACGCTCTAACCCCTCGGCCTCGGTAAGCTGTTGTAGGATATTGCGTTTTTCATCAGCGGTAAAATCCATACGCCCATGCACGGATTCCAGACGCTCTTGGATCCAACGTTTAGCAACGGGATCCGAAATATGCATAAATTCCGCACCAATGGTTTGACAATACGTGTCACGTAAGGCCTTGAGCATATCGCGCAAGGTCATGGTGTCGGATTTAGTAAAATACGTATTGGTTGCCGAATACACCTGATCCAAATCGGCTTCGGTTAAACCATAAAAAGCAGGATCGAGTTCTGCGTATTCAGGACGCTCACTGCGTTTTAAAGGGTCTAAGGTTGCGATACGTGCGCCCAAAGAACGATAAGCAGCAATCAGCGACTGCACCGACACCTGTTTCATTGCCATAGACAAATCAGGAGCGGCGGCGCGTACAGCTAAAGCATTGGCTTTAGCGCGTTCTGCAAAAGATTGAATAATTGGGCTATGCGCTTGATCGCGCGTTGCCTCTTTGCCATCTGTAGCAGGCAGATGTTGGAGTTGATCAAAATAATCGCGCCATTCAGGTGCTACTGAAGACGGATTGTCTAGGTACATCTCGTATAGTTCCTCTACATAGGCGGCGTTCGAGCCGTAGAGATACGAGTTATTTTGCAGTTCAATTTGCGATGACATAGTAATAACGCTTCACCTATATGGATGTTTCATCCATGCTGAGATGCAGGAAAACCTTCCGCGACACGGCTTCACCGGTTAGCGGATAGCGGAGCAGAAGGCAACGTAAGACGCCTTTCACAGCGATATCACTCAGTATACCCCTCTGTAGGCTTCCTTGCATCTTAGCAAACTTAAATCATTGTATTCATGCGTAAATGTTGGCATTTACAAACATTTACGTACGCCTAAAACTCCCCCTGTTATTTGGGTCAATCACGCACCGCTTTTTTGCTGCAATGCGACATGCGTCTGCCCGAGTTTCAAGTTATAACAGTAGACTCCCCACATTCACTGTGTGGACAGGTTAAAATGTTGCCATTCATTCGATTTATCTCAGGAGCACACCCACGATGGACGCCAAAGCTGATCTGGCAAAACGCGCGTTGGAATATCACGCACAACCCACCCCAGGTAAAATTTCTGTAGTTCCCACTAAAACATTAGCCGATGCGGACGACCTTTCCTTGGCCTATTCTCCCGGGGTTGCCTTCGCCTGCATGGCCATTCACGAAGAAGGCGACGAGGCGGCCGCTAAATACACATCTCGAGCCAATCTCGTGGGGGTGATCAGTAACGGTACTGCCGTTCTAGGATTAGGCAATATTGGCCCACTTGCTTCTAAACCCGTCATGGAGGGCAAGGGCTGCCTGTTCAAAAAATTTGCAGGCATTGATGTATTTGATATTGAGCTTGCCGAAAATGATCCAGAAAAACTGGTAGATATTATTGCGGCCATGGAGCCCACGCTAGGCGGCATTAACCTTGAAGACATCAAGGCTCCCGAATGCTTTTACATTGAGCAAGAGCTACGAAAGCGCATGAAAATCCCCGTGTTCCATGATGATCAACATGGTACGGCAATCATTGCTTCGGCTGCGATCTTAAACGGCCTAAAGGTTGTTAACAAAAACATCGACGAGGTTCGCCTTGTCTGTTCTGGCGCTGGCGCCGCCGCTATCGCTTGCTTAAACCTGCTCGTGAACTTGGGCATGCCCAAAGAAAACATTTATGTCGCAGACTCTCGCGGCATCATCTGGCAGGGTCGCGAGCCCAACATGGAGCCTAACAAAGCCCAGTTTGCTCAAGACACGCCGTTTCGCACCCTAGCGGATGCGACCGCAGGTGCTGATATTTTCTTAGGTTGCTCTGCACCCGGTTTACTTACACCCGAAATGCTTCTGAGCATGAACGAGCGCCCCTTGGTTTTAGCTTTAGCTAACCCCGAACCAGAGATCCGCCCAGAGGTCGCTAAAGCTACCCGTGCTGATGTGGTAATCGCTACGGGTCGTTCCGACTACCCAAACCAAGTCAATAATGTTTTATGCTTTCCCTTTATTTTCCGTGGTGCTCTTGACTGTGGCGCAACCGAAATTAACGAAGCCATGAAACAGGCCTGCGTCTACGCTATTGCTGAGCTTGCCCAAGAAGAACAGTACGACGACGTCAATAGCGATAGCGATAGCGATTTGGGTTTTGGTCCCGAGTATATTATCCCCAAGCCCTTTGATCCGCGTTTGATTTCTCGTATTGCTCCTGCTGTGGCCAAAGCCGCCATGGATTCAGGCGTAGCCAGTCGCCCTATCGAAGACCTTGAGGCTTATCGACAGCGCTTAATCGCCATGACGTATCGTTCTGGCGCGTTAATGCGGCCGCTTTTCAAGCAAGCTAAAGAAATCACGCAGCTCAAACGTGTGATTTACGCCGACGGCGAAGACGAACGCGTTCTTCGCGCGGCGCAAACGGTGGTGGACGAAAAGATCGCTTATCCCATTTTAATTGGGCGTCCTGCTGTGATCGAAATGCGTATCAAACGCTATGGTCTACGCTTACAAGCTGGGCTCAATTTTGAAATTGTCGACCCTGAAGACGATTACCGCTATAACGAAACGTGGCAGGCCTACTATCAGCTCAAAGGGCGCCAAGGTGTTACTCCTGATGTCGCTAAAGCACTGGTTCGTAAGCACAATACCTTAATTGGGGCGATGCTCATGCGCCGAGGTGATGCCGATGCTATGATTTGTGGCGTCACGACACGCTTTTATCATCAGCTTGCCCATATCGAAGACATTATTGGCCGCAAAGAGGATGCTTCCGTATTTGCCGCCATGAATGTGCTCATGCTGCCTACACAAAATATTTTCGTCTGCGATACGCATGTAAACGAAAACCCAACCGCAGAGGAAATCGCTGATATCACGCTGATGGCAGCTGAAAAAGTACGTCATTTTGGGCTCGTACCACGGGTTGCTTTGCTCTCTCACTCGAATTTTGGAAGTCGCTCTACGGCATCTTCGCGTAAAATGGCCAAAGCGCTTGAAATTATTACAGAGCGCGCCCCAGAGCTAGAAATTGATGGGGAAATGCATGCGGACTCGGCGCTTTCCAACCGTATCCGCTTTAAAGCCCACCCTGACTCTACTCTAAAAGCGCCTGCTAACCTACTCATTACGCCTAACCTAGACGCCGGTAATATTACTTATAACGTGTTAAAAATGGCGGGGAGCAATGGCGTAGCAATGGGTCCTATCCTTTTAGGAGCAGCCCGACCTGTTCATATTTTAACCACTAGCGCTACCACACGCCGTATTGTCAATATGACAGCGGTTGCTGTGCTTGAGGCAGCTGAACAAATTAACTAACCCCTTCCTTTTCTTTCTAAAGCGGCTCACTACCAGCCGCTTTTTTTTATCCCTCGCTAATTTGGTCTGACCAGTTTTACCTAAAACTGGCGATTACCCTAGCTTTACCGTTTAGCTATAGCCATATACAGTATGTACTACCCTAACTGGTCAAACCAAAACTGTTATGCGGCTTTCTGATCTGATTCTTGAAAAACTCGTTGCCTTAGTCCAAGAGCAGGGCTTACAAGCAGGTGACCGCCTGCCCTCTGAGCGATCCTTAGCGTCACAATTTGGCGTCTCACGCCCCGCAATTCGCGAAGCGATTCGCACCCTTGCTAGTCGCCAATGGCTTACCACCAAACATGGGGGCGGCAGCTATGTAACAGAGCAATTTCATCACTCCCATCACGCGCTTGACCCCTCTGCTTCGTCCTATCAACAACATATTATTGAGGCGCGGCAAATTATCGAAGCCAGCACCGCTTGGCATGCCGCCTTACGCGCTACCGATGAAGACAAACAACGGCTTAAACAGTGCCTGGACGCGATAGAAGCATTGCAACAAACCGCGCAGCATCAACAAGCTGCTATCGCGGATGCCCACTTTCATCTTGCCATTGCCGAAGCCTCACACAATGTGGTTTTTGTGCAAATTATGCGCGGCTTTTTTCAACACCTACTTTCAAATGTGGAAAAAAATCGCCAATCCGCTTTACATGAAAGCTCTTGTTTTGCTTCGGACCAGCTTACTTTGCAGCATCGAGCTTTACTTGATGCCATTTTACAAGGCGACGCCCAGCAGGCTCAGGCTGCCGCCATTCATCATTTGGATTATGTACACCAACGCCTAACCCATCGCCACACAAATACCGTGCGCTAATGGCTTAGCGAAAAGGAGGTAATTATGGGGAGCTCTCATCCCTTATTAGACTTTGCTCGCGAAGATCAAGATTTTTCGCATATCGATGCAAGTCATGTGATTCAATCCTTACAACAGGCTTTACCCACAACCACTATTCTGTCAACAAAAGAGCAGCTAAAGCCCTATGAATGTGATGGCTTTACTCTAGAAACGCAGGTCCCCCTTGCTGTGGTCATGCCAACTACCGAAGCCGAAGTTGTCACAACCCTAAAAACCTGCTCGCAACTTGGGGTGCCGGTGGTAGCACGAGGTGCAGGCACAGGCTTATCGGGAGGCGCTATTCCACATCCTCATGGGGTGATCTTATCTCTGGCGAAAATGAATCAAATCCTCAAGATTGATCAGGCCGCTCGCGTCGCCATCGTTCAGCCCGGCATTCGTAACCTTGCTGTCTCCGAAGCCACCGCCCCCTATGGGTTGTATTACGCTCCCGACCCCTCCTCACAAATCGCTTGCACTATTGGTGGCAACATCGCAGAAAATGCCGGCGGCGTTCACTGTCTTAAATACGGTCTTACCGTTCATAATGTGCTGCGCATCCGTGCCGTCACGATTGATGGTGACATCATCGAAGTCGGCAGCCATGCTCTCGATGTGCCAGGTTATGACCTGCTATCACTCATTATTGGTTCTGAGGGCATGCTAGCGGTGGCAACAGAAATCACCCTCAAGCTCACTCCAACACCCCAATTTGCACAATGTGTCTTAGCCAGTTTTGATGATGTGGTCAAAGCCAGTGATGCGGTAGCCGCCATTATTGCCGCCGGTATTATTCCAGCAGGCTTAGAGATGATGGACCAGCCCGCTACCATCGCTGCAGAAGCCTTTGTCAATGCCGGCTACCCGCTCGATGCCAAAGCCATGTTGATTTGCGAGTCAGACGGCACACCGGAAGAAGTTGCCGAAGAAATTGAACACATAGAGCGCGTTTTACGACAAGCCGGAGCAACCGAACTACGTGTTTCGCAAAGTGAACAAGAGCGCGCTTTGTTTTGGGCAGGGCGAAAATCCGCTTTCCCAGCAGCAGGACGTATTTCACCTGATTATCTTTGCATGGACGGCACCATTCCACGCAAACGCCTAGGAGAAATGCTCACCGCTATTCAAGACATGGAAGAAAAATACGGCTTACGCTGTCTAAACGTTTTCCATGCAGGCGATGGTAACTTACATCCACTAGTGCTCTATGATGGTAGCCAAGCAGAGCAACGTGAAAAAGCCAAGCAGTTTGGTGGGGAAATTTTAGAGCTATCGGTAGCCCTCGGTGGCACTATCACCGGTGAGCATGGGGTTGGCTTAGAAAAAATTGACCAAATGTGTGTGCAATTTAATGAGTTAGAACGCCACCTCTTTTTTGCTATTAAACATGCTTTTGATCCTGCGGGCTTGTTAAATCCAGGCAAAGCCATCCCTACCCTAAACCGCTGTGCCGAGTTCGGGCATATGCATGTACACCAAGGCCAACTGCCTTTTGCTGATATCCCTCGTTTTTAATTAGGAGCACGCATGAACTCCCCGCTCATTTCTGCTTGGTCTGATCGTATTAAACATGCTGCGGCTGAAAAACGCCCCTTGCAACTACAAGGGAGCGGCAGCAAAGCGTTTTACGGCCATCCAACTGCTGGTGAAGTTTTCCACCTACATGAAAACACAGGCATTTTATCGTATGAGCCCTCTGAACTTGTCATCACCGTCAATGGCGGCACACGACTCCACGACATAGAACAAGCCTTAGCTGAACATCATCAGTATTTACCATTTGAGCCCCCTTATTTTGCTAATACTGCCACCATAGCAGGCTGTGTAGCAGCTGGCTTAGCCGGCCCGAGACGCGCTTACGCTGGCGCAGTCCAAGATTTTGTGCTCGGCGCACACCTGCTCGATGGGCGCGGAGACTATTTACGCTTTGGCGGTCAAGTTATGAAAAACGTAGCGGGTTATGATGTATCACGGTTGCTTTGCGGAAGCCTAGGTACGCTTGGTGTCATCACACAACTCTCCATCAAAGTCTTACCCATTCCAGCAAAACAAGTCACCCTTCGTCTTGACCTAGCCCAAGATCAAGCACTGACCCTGATCAATCAGCTTAGTGCTCAGCCGTTACCTATCAGCGCCAGTGCGTGGCACGACCACCAGCTCTATATACGCTTAGCCGGTGCCAATAACGCTATTACCGAGGGCATCAAAACCATTGGTGGCGAACGTCTCGCTCCCGAACTCGCCGACGATTTTTGGAAACAACTACGGGAACAGCAGCATGCTTTTTTCCAAAACGCTCCCTCAACCCATACGCTTTGGCGACTATCTGTTCCCTCAACAAGCCCAGCCTTTCTCCAAGACCTACCCCAGCTTATAGAGTGGGGTGGCGCTTTACGCTGGCTCTGGGGTGATTTACCAGCGTCACAGTTACGCGAGGAAACCGCTAAACAGGGGGGCACAGCAACCGCTTTTCGTCACCCACACGATCAGCAGATTTTTCATCCATTGCCTGCTCCCGTGCTACGGCTACAAAAGAATCTAAAACAAAAATTTGATCCTGCCGGCATTTTCAACCCAGGACGCCTTTATCCAGGAGAGTTGTAATGCACACCGCTTTATCCCCTGAGTTTGCGCATACAGAAATCGGACAACAAGCCAAAGCCCTAATTGCCAAGTGCGTACATTGTGGTTTTTGCAATGCTACCTGCCCCACTTATCAACTGCTTGGTGACGAGCTTGATGGGCCACGCGGACGTATTTATCTGATGAAAGAGATGTTCGAAGGCAAGCCAGTGAGCCGCATCACCCAAGAGCATCTCGATCGCTGCCTAACCTGTCGCGCCTGTGAAACCACTTGTCCTTCAGGTGTGGAATATGGACAACTGATTGATTTAGGACGGCGCGTCATTAATGAAAAAATTAAGCGTCCTGCATCGGAGCAGCTCAAACGTACGGCGCTCATTGAGTTTATTTCTCGTCCCACTTTATTTAAACAGGTCTACCGCAGCGCACAAAGTGCCAAGCCTTTTCTACCAAAATCCGTGCAAGCTAAGGTTCAAAGCTCTACACCAAAACCCTACTCGCCGAAAAAGCATGATAGAAAGATGCTTGTCTTACAAGGCTGTGTGCAACCTGCCTTAGCTCCCCAAACCAATATCGCCGCAACAAGAGTTTTGGATCACTTAGGTATTGAGCTTATTACTGCCCCCGAAGCAGGATGCTGTGGTGCTATTCGTCAGCACAATGGAGAGTTAGAACGGGCACAACAACAAGCCAAACAAAACATCGATGCCTGGTGGCCTTATATTGAACAAGGGGCAGAAAAAATCATCATGACGGCAAGTGGTTGTGGAGCACAAGTTCAAGACTACGATAAATTACTTGCCGAAGACCCGCTCTATGCCGATAAGGCTAAAACCATTAGCGAGCTATGCTGTGACCTAAGTGTAGTGGTTTACGAAGCGGTATTAGCCTCAGAAGTTCCCCATAGCCCTCAGGCCATGCGAGTTGCTGTTCAAGAGCCCTGCACCTACCAGCATGCACTACGCCATAAAGCACCACTGCAGCACTTATTACGTCAGCTCGGCTATGATGTCACCCCAGTTGCAGAAAATCATTTATGCTGCGGCTCTGCTGGCACATATTCGGTTTTCCAGCCTAAGCTCTCCGCACAGCTCCGAGAGCGTAAACTGCAACATCTGATGGCACACCAGCCCGCAGTCATTGTTACCGCTAATATCGGCTGTCAGCACCATCTTCAAGAAACCAGTCCTATTCCTGTCTTACATTGGATTGAGCTGGTGGATCGGCTTTTTAGCCCAACACCAGCGGCATAACAAAAAGGGGGCATATGCCCCCTTATTTTTTTAAGTTTTTTGCTCCCCCTAAGCAGGCATAGGTACAACCGCACGACCCTTGTTCATCGACATGATGAACAAAAACGCGGCTAACCAAACCACGGCTGCTACGCCCCATACCATATGACCAGTAATTAAAGCCTGACCGATCAACCCGGCTTGAATCCCGTAAAAAGCCATGGGCAATAAGGTCTTACGTACGATTTCCCCTTCGCGGTTCATCATACCAACAACCGCACCAGCTGCCACCACGTTATGTACGCAAATCATATTGCCCGCCGCTCCACCTACTGCTTGCAAAGCAACAACAATAGCGGACTGATCAATATTTAACGCAATCTGCTGGGCAGTGGAAAACTGAAAATACGAGAACATCATATTACTAACGGTATTGGAGCCAGCAATAAAAGCGCCTAAAGCCCCTACCCATGGTGAAAAATTCGGCCAAGCTTGACCAGCTACCGCTGCCGCACTTTGGGCCAAAATTAGCGGCATACTATTTAACGACCCATCGGCTGCGGCTGAGTTAATAAAAACCTGAACCATTGGCACAGCGAGCAACAACGCTGGCGCAGCGCTAATCATCGTGACCACAGAGTCTTTAACCCCACGACCATATTGCTGCAACGTCATCCCAAAAATACCAATACACACCAAGGAAACTAAAATCAAAATAAATCCTGGTGAGTAGAAAAACTGTGCCGAGCTGGAAATAGAAGTTCCAAAAATATTTGTCAGTTTTAATGTGGCGGCAGGCGATGTTAAAAAGGCTTTAACGGCTGGAAAAGTGCGTGTCACAATCAACAGTGCCACCACGATCACGTAGGGTGAAAAAGCACGGATCACAGAAAAATGACTCGTGCTTTGTGCCTGCTCCATATTTAATGTGCCTAGCCAAGCGGATTCCCACTGCTCGCGAGGGGGGAAATCAAAGGTTTCCTTAGGTAAAAACCACCCTTTTTTAGCCGCTGTAACGGTGAGTACCAAGCCCACCAATGCCCCTAACATAGAAGGGAACTCGGGCCCCAGCACAACCGCAATCACATAATATGGCACCGTAAACGCCAAGCCTGCGAATAAAGCGAACTTCCATGCTTTTAAGCCCTCGGTAAAAGAGCGATTTGCTCCAAAAAACCGGGTTAGCAAACCACATAAAATCAATGGAATCGCTACACCTGTGAGTGCATGAATCAGTGCCACGTTTTCTACAATCTGCTGCAAATATTCCATGGGTTGCATCGGAGCGATTAACGCGGCGACATCGGCTTTGTTATCAATCCCTGAGCGTACCCCTACTAGCATTGGTGTGCCCACCGCCCCAAAAGAAACCGGAGTAGATTGAATGACTAGCACCGACATGACCGCTGCCATAGCAGGAAAGCCCAAGGCCAGTAATAATGGTGCTCCTACTGCAGACGGCGTACCAAACCCCGACGAGCCTTCGATCAACGAACCAAACAACCATGCCACAATAATGACCTGCACACGTCGGTCCGGCGAGACATCCATAAACCCCTGACGAATCGCCACCAAAGCACCACTTACTTTCAGTGTGTTAAGTAACAATACCGCACCAAACACAATAAACAACAAGGTAATGGCTGTAATCAAACCATTTACTGTTGCTGCCCCCACTACGGCACTTTGGGTGTTCCAGACAAAAATCGCTAATAGGGCGGTTACTACATACGCCACCCCCATCGATAATTTTGCTGAGCGCCGCATAACAACCATTAATACAAACACCACTAAAATAGGTGCTAAGGCTAATAAGGTATAAAGCATCTCAAGGCCCTCTTAGAATGAGCGAATAATAGGCACTGCTTAAATCCTTACCCATATTACCGGTAGTACCAAATTTCGCTTATTCGCAAAAACCCTGACTTTATTCGCCATTAATTTCCATTTATCTTTATAATTAGACCAAACTGGTCCTACCACTTGGCTTATTCGTAGGTTATGCAAAATACATTCACTCGCGTTTCTGACAAAATAGCGGATCAAATCAAACAATTGATCCAAGAACGGCAATTAACCGTAGGGGATCGCCTGCCCTCTGAGCGAGATTTGGCAGAACTATTTGATGTCTCACGCTCTCCGGTCCGTGAGGCTATTCGAGCTCTCAACAGCCAAGGATTGCTTATTACTAAGCCGGGCGGCGGCACGTATGTACAAACCGAAATTATGACCTGGCCCACCCAAAGCATTGGGTCGCTCACTACCCTATTAAGCGAGGACCCTCACTATCGATACGATGTGCTCGAAGCTCGACATGCCCTTGAGGTCAGCACGGCTTGGTATGCTGCGCTACGCGCCACCCCCGAAGACAAACAAAAAATTCAAGCGTGCTTTGATGTCATGATCGAACACCAACAAAATGGTGATACAGCTCAATCTGCACGCGCTGATGCCCAATTTCATTTAGCAATTGCAGAAGCCTCTCATAATCTTGTGCTACTACAAATTATGCGCGGGCTATTTGATTTGGTTTTTTCGACTGTCAAAGAAAACCGCCAAGTCATGTTTAGATTTGATGATGAAAAAAACCGGCTCCACTTAACCAACCAACATCACGCTGTGATGCAAGCTATTTTTGATGGAGATGCCAATCAAGCCAAACGCCTTATGAGTCAACACTTAGACTTTGTTCGCGCCGCTATCCGCACCTCTGAAGAAAATGACGCTCGCTTACAGCGTATCCATCGGCTTTCTGATATCAGTCCTTTACTATGATTATTTCTGCCTCCACTGACTACCGTCGTGCCGCTCAAAAACGCTTGCCCCCTTTTCTTTTTCACTATCTTGACGGGGGGGCCTATGCTGAACACACTCTATTAAAAAATGTGGAAGATTTAGCACAAGTCGCGTTAAAGCAGCGGGTATTGCGAGACATGTCCACCCTAGACACAAGCACCACGCTGTTTGGCGAACAGCTACGTATACCCGTTATTCTTGCTCCTGTTGGCTTAACAGGTATGTATGCACGCCGAGGCGAAATCCAAGCAGCACAGGCAGCCGACCAGTTTGGTATCCCTTTTACCATGTCCAGTGTTTCGGTCTGCCCTATAGAAGAAGTCACTCCACGCATTTCACGCCCCATGTGGTTTCAGCTCTATGTGCTTAAAGACCGCGGCTTTATGAAAAATGTGTTAGAGCGTGCCAAAGCCGCTGGCTGCTCTACTCTTGTCTTTACCGTCGATATGCCTGTGCCAGGTGCACGCTATCGCGATGCTCACTCCGGCATGAGCGGCCCTTATGCCAAATGGCGTCGTTACCTACAAGCCTGCTTACACCCGCGCTGGGCTTGGGATGTGGGGCTGCATGGCAGACCTCACGATTTAGGAAATATTTCGCGCTATCTGGGACAACCCATCGCTTTAGATGACTACATGGGCTGGCTAGGTGCCAACTTTGACCCCTCTATTTCCTGGCAAGATCTGGAGTGGATTCGTGAATTCTGGGATGGCCCTATGATTATCAAAGGCATACTCGACCCCGAGGACGCTAAAGACGCCGTTCGCTTTGGAGCCGATGGCATAGTGGTATCTAACCATGGTGGTCGACAGTTAGATGGGGTGTTATCCACCGCTAAAGCCCTGCCTTATATTGCAGAGGCCATTCAAAACGATATCAAAATATTGGTGGACTCTGGCGTACGCAATGGACTAGATATTGTGCGGATGCTTGCCCTGGGTGCGGATGCCGTAATGATTGGCCGTGCTTATATTTATGCTTTAGCTACAGCTGGAGGCAAAGGGGTAAGTCACGTCTTATCCTTGTTAGAAAAAGAGATGCGTGTAGCCATGACCCTAACCGCTGCTCAACGTATTGCGGATATTGATACAAGTTGTCTAGCCCCCTCCACCATAATCAGCTGAATATCCCAATTAAAATAAAATCACCCATTAAAAAACCCACCAACTGGTGGGTTTACTATACATCTAATAATATTAGATATGGCGCTCGGTGTAACCAGTGTAGAGCTGGCGTGGACGACCAATTTTGTAGTTAGGATCAGAAATCATCTCATCCCACTGTGCAATCCAACC
>JAAYRP010000138.1 GCA_012518715.1 Alcaligenaceae bacterium
AAAGGCTTATATGGCTCGCAGCTTGGTCCAGAGGCTTGGGCACAATTTATGGCGGGGCAAACCCCAGTTTTACAGAACGTGATGAACAACTACATTGAACAAAGTAAAAACCTGTTTGTGCAGATGCAAGAGCAAATGCAAGGGCAGACATTAAATATGTTTAATGCATTTCCTTTTGTAAACCCTGTAAAGCCACCTAAAAAAGATTAAGGAGCTTGTAAGTTGTGCTCGGTTTGATAACTGATAGGGTAGAGTAGATAATATAGCCAGGCTTGTTTTGAGTCTGGCTTTTTTATACCAAAATAAATAAAAAAAGCCCCTGATAAAAATCAGGGGCTTTGAATTTGGTTGCGGGAGCCGGATTTGAACCGACGACCTTCGGGTTATGAGCCCGACGAGCTACCATGCTGCTCCATCCCGCGTCAGAAATATTATAGTAACTAAGATCTTATATGATGTCAAGGCTTATTGTCTCGCAATGCGCAAATAAGAGAGGAGCGCATTGCGAGATGGTGTTACATACCCAATAATGTGGGTAGTCCTAGTGATACTATCGGTACATAAGTAATGATAACGAGGAAAATCAGCAGGATAGCAAGCCACGGCATCGCCGCACGGATAACCTGATGAATAGGCATATTCGTTACAGCAGAGGTCACAAACAGATTCAGCCCGACAGGTGGGGTAATTAAGCCAATTTCCATATTCACCACCATAATGACACCAAGATGAATGGGGTCAATCCCTAGTTCAATGGCGATGGGGAAAAGGATAGGGGCTAAAATTAGAATGATGGCAGACGGTTCCATAAAAGCGCCAGCAATCAAAAGCACGATGTTGACGACTAAAAGGAACATCCAGGGCTCTAGGCCAGCTTCGACGACCCAAGCCGTGATTTGCTGAGGGATTTGCTCAGTAGTAAGCACATGCGCAAAAAGCATAGCATTGGCAATGATGAACATGAGCATAATACTGAGCTTGGCGGACTCGAGGATGACTTTTGGCGCTTCGCTTAAAGTCATGTCTTTATAGACAAAAAGCGCAATAAAGGCCGAGTACACTGCAGCTACCGCAGCGGCTTCGGTGGGGGTGAACATACCGGAGTAAATTCCACCTAATATGATAAAGATCAGCAATAGCCCCCAAATCGCACGGCGGGCGGTAGCGAGCCATTCTCGTAGGCTTACGCGTGGCATTGCCGGTAGGTTCTTTTTAACGGCGATAACATAAATGACCACCATTAAGCTGACGCCTAGTAAAACACCGGGTATCACCCCAGCCATAAACAGATTGCCCAGAGAGGTTTCGGTAGCGGCGGCATACACAACCATTACCACAGAGGGCGGAATGAGAATCCCGAGTGTTCCTGCGTTGGTAACAATTCCGGCGGCAAACTCTTGAGGGTAACCGGAGCGCACCATGCCTGCAATAGCAATTGAGCCTACGGCGGCTACCGTGGCAGGGCTTGAGCCGGATAATGCTGCAAATAACATGCAGGCTAAGACGGAGCCAATGGCTAACCCACCGCGAATATGGCCAACGCAAGCATTGGCAAAGTCAATCAGACGGCGCGCGACCCCCCCAGTGGTCATAAAAGAGCCAGCTAGCAGGAAAAAAGGAATAGCGAGCAACGTATAGTGCTCGCTCGTTTCAAATAATTTGATCGCTAGAGACCGGACGGAGTCAGGGCTAAAGAGCATAATGGTGGTGGAGCCTGCTAAGCCCAACGACACAGCCACCGGCACGCCCAAAAACATCAAAATAAAAAGAGAAACAAACAAAAACAAAATGGTCATGATGCTTGTCCTGTGGTGGTGGCGCTTAGCTTGGCCGCATCGGCGGCTTCATCCGCTAGCCCTAAGCCAATTTGACCATGGCGTAAAATGCGGTAAAGGATTTCTAGATAGCGAATAAATACCATGGCAAAGCCAAAAGGAACAATCATGCCAATATGCCATTGCTTAATGCCATATTGGCCTAGGTCATCGGCTCCGATTTGGGCTTGTAGCAGTGTGCTGATCCACTCAAAGCTACCGTAAGTAATTAATGCGGCATAGCCTAAGCAAGCCAAGCAAGCAATCAGACCAAGGA
This sequence comes from Alcaligenaceae bacterium, assembly GCA_012518715.1. GTDB lineage: Bacteria > Pseudomonadota > Gammaproteobacteria > Burkholderiales > Burkholderiaceae_B > Paenalcaligenes > Paenalcaligenes hermetiae. The sequence continues at coordinate 2,092 of JAAYRP010000138.1, forward strand.
GTCGTTGAATGGGGGCGCGTGTTAACTTAACCAGAGCGTCCACCCCAATATGCCCGCCAATACGCACTCCATATGAAATACCGAAAAAAATGAGCCAGGCAAAGAGCGCTTTGGTAAGAGCGTTACTCCAGGTCATGGCTTGTGCCATATCTAGGATGAGGTCACCAATACCATAAAAAAAGTCGGATACTGACGCACTGCTTTCAAAAATTCCGCCAAAATAATAAAACACGGCGTAAAGGTTATTAAGAAGAACGTAGATAAAAGTCACTAAGGTCATGATCGTTAATAAAAGAACGATAAAACCTTCTTCAAAGCGATTCCAGAGCGTTGAAAGCATTTTCATGATGCAGCTCCTGTCATCTGCTGTTTACGTAGATAGGACATAGGATAAGGGAGGAAGAGAGCCAACGCAGCAGGATGCTGCGTTGGAAGACGATTACTGTTTATTGGCGGCTTCGGCAGCTTGAATACGCTCAGCACCGATTTCGGCTTCGAATTTTTTCCATACAGGGCGCATGGCTTCACGCCATTTCTCGCGCTGTTCTGGAGTTAAGTAGATAATTTCTGTGGTTTTAGCGTCTAGGATAGCTTGTTTGTCGCGTTCGTTAAGAGCGGCAGCTTTTTTATTGACCTCTACGGTGACCTCATCCATGACCTCACTTAGGGTCGTACGAATGTCCTCAGGCAACCCGTTCCAGAATTTGGTGTTGGTGATGACCATATAATCGAGCAAGCCATGATTGGACTCGGTGATGTATTTTTGCACCTCGTGCATTTTTTGGGAGTAAATGTTGGAGTAAGGGTTTTCTGCGCCGTTCACAACACCGGTTTGCAAGCCCTGATAAACCTCGGAGAAACTCATTTTACGAGGGATGGCACGTAGGGCTTTAAATTGCTCATCTAGTACGGCAGAAGCTTGGACACGGAACTTTTGACCACGAGCGTCTTTAGGCTCTACTAGTTTTTTATTAGCTGAAAGCTGTTTTAACCCGTTATGCCAATAGGCTAAACCCGTAATGCCTTTATCTTCCATGGATTTAAGTAGTTCTTGACCCACAGGACCTTTTTGGAAGCGATCTACTGCATCCATATCATCAAAAAGGAAAGGGAGGTCAAAAATTTGAATGGGTTTAGAGTAATGTTCAAATTTAGCTAAGGACGGAGCAATAATTTGGACATCGCCTAGCATTAAGGCTTCCATTTCTTTGCCATCACCAAATAAAGAGGAGTTGGGGTAAACCTCGACTTTGACTTTGCCAGGTAGGCGCTCTTCGGCAAGTTGCTTAAAGAGAAGGGCGCCTTGGCCTTTGGGGGTATGCTCTGCAACAACATGAGAGAATTTAATAGTAATGGGGTCGGCGTGTGCTGCGAAGCTAGCCACACCAAAAGACATCGCCACAATTAGGGCTTTAGCTGTAAATTTAAACACAGAAATCTCCTTGTTTTGTGCTTGTTTCATTAATTTTATTACCGTCTTTATTATTAAGACTCATTGAAAATATTGTATCGATTTTTCATGGGTTGAACAT
>JAAYRP010000305.1 GCA_012518715.1 Alcaligenaceae bacterium
TGGTGCCGTTTGTGCCTCCAAACCCAAACGAATTGGAGACGGCCACATTGATTTTGGTCTCTCGTGCTTGATTGGCGCAATAGTCCAAATCGCACTCAGGATCCTGATTGAAAATATTAATGGTAGGGGGAGAAACCTGATTGTATAAAGCCAGTGTTGTGAAGACAGCTTCGATCCCACCTGCTGCGCCGAGCAAATGCCCAGTCATCGATTTGGTAGAGTTAACAATCACATTTTTGGCGTGATCACCCAGAGCGAGTTTAATCGCTACGGTTTCATTGATATCACCAAGTGGGGTAGAGGTTCCGTGGGCGTTAATATAATCGACTTCGTCCACATTAATCCCACCATTACGTAAGGCATTCAGCATACCACGGCGTGGGCCATCGCTATCAGGCATTGTAATATGATGCGCATCCGAGCTCATGCCATAGCCAACGAACTCGCCATAGATGCGAGCGCCACGCTTTTTCGCATGCTCGTATTCCTCGAGCACCAATACCCCAGCGCCCTCGCCCATTACAAAACCGTCTCGATCGGTATCCCAAGGACGCGAAGCCGTTTCTGGGTCATCGTTGCGCGTAGAAAGCGCGCGCATGGCAGCAAAACCACCAATCCCCAGTGGGGATACAGTCGCCTCAGCCCCGCCAGCTACCATTACATCGGCATCGCCGTATTCAATCAAGCGCGCTGCATCACCAATAGAATGTAAGCCAGTGGTACATGCTGACACTACGGCATAGCTAGGACCTTTTAGCCCTAAAAGAATAGAAAGCTGCCCTGACACCAAGTTCACCAAAGAACCTGGCACAAAGAAAGGGGATATACGGCGCGGGCCACGTTCGAGGTAATCGGATTGTGTGGCCTCGATACGAGGTAAACCGCCAATCCCCGAGCCAACAATCACACCAATACGGTCGGCGTTGTCCTCGGTGACTTCTAGGCCAGCATCACGCCACGCCTGTACCCCAGCAGCAATACCATAATGGATAAAAGTATCCATTTGTTTGGCTTCTTTCGCTGAGATGTACTGCGTGACATCAAAATCTTTAACCTCACCCGCAATTTGGGCTGTGAGAGCCGAGGGATCAAAACGCGTAATACGCCCGATGCCTGAACGCCCATTAACGATGTTATCCCATGCGGTGGAAATATCGTTGCCTACAGGGGAAACAATACCCAGACCGGTAATTACGACACGTCGTTTCACGGATGACTCCTAAATACAAAAAAAGCGGTTCGTAGCGAATGACCCACGCTATGCTCCTAAAGATAGGTAAAGGGGCTAGTGTATCATTCTCTGTAAACCGCCTTGAGCTAAGGGGCAAGCCAAGCAGAAACTAAGCCTGCCCACACCCAGGTTTGAAATTACTGCTCGCTGTTAGCGTTAATATAGTTAACAGCTTGCTGAACCGTCGTGATTTTCTCAGCTTCTTCGTCTGGGATTTCGGTTTCGAATTCGTCTTCGAGCGCCATCACGAGCTCGACCATGTCGAGCGAGTCGGCACCGAGGTCGTCAA
>JAAYRP010000139.1 GCA_012518715.1 Alcaligenaceae bacterium
ATGGAGCGGTTATTTAACGGCATGCTTGCTCAAGGGGTAGGCGTGTGGTTTGGGGTGCAGACCTTTATTAATATTGGTGTTTGCTTGGGTTTATTGCCAACTAAAGGGCTGACTTTACCTTTAGTGAGTTATGGTGGTTCAGCCATTTTAATGAATTTGATGGCTATTGCTTTGTTATTACGTGTAGACCATGAGAACCGGAATTTAATGCGGGGGATACGGCGATGAGTCGATCAATATTGATCATGGCAGGAGGCACGGGCGGTCATATTATGCCTGGGCTTGCTGTAGCGCATCATATGCGCGCTCAAGGCTGGCGCGTTTATTGGTTAGGGCATCCAGAGCGTATGGAAGGCCAGCTTGTACCTGAGCATGGTTTTCCGTTATTACCGTTACGTTTTGCTGGCTTACGAGGCAAAGGGGTTTCTGCTATGGTGCAGCTTCCTTTTCGTCTTGTAAAAGCTTGTCTAGAAGCCCGGCAAGCATTAAAGGTAGCGCGCCCGAGTGTGGTATTAGGCATGGGTGGGTATGTCGCCTTTCCTGGAGGGCTCATGACAAAATTGGCAGGGATACCTCTGATCATACATGAGCAAAATGCCATTGGCGGTACGGCAAATCGTTACCTTGCGAAAATAGCTCGCCAGACTTTAGTGGGTTTTCCTGGGGCTCTCCCAGGGGCTGTCATGGTGGGTAATCCGGTGCGAGTAAGTTTTACGAAGCAAGCTTCACCGGTGTTGCGCTATGGGCGACGACGGGGGCCTTTGCGCTTATTGGTGGTTGGAGGCAGTCTCGGGGCGGCGCCGTTGAATGCCGTGATTCCCTTGGCTTTAGAACAAATCCCAGAGGCTCAACGACCGGTGGTGACACACCAAACAGGTCAGATGCATGTGCGTCAGGTGCAGGATCATTATCGGGCGTTAGGAGTAAAAGCCACAGCAACAGCTTTTATTGATGATATAGCAAGCGCGATGGCCGATGCGGATGTGGTGATTTGTCGTGCTGGAGCAATGACGGTTGCAGAGGTGGCCGCCGTAGGGGTGGCTGCGCTGTTCGTGCCCTTACCCCATGCCATAGATGATCATCAAACTGCCAATGCACGTTATTTAAGTGATTGTGATGCCGCCTGGTTGCAACCACAATCTGCTCTAACTGTAGAGTGGTTGACTAGCTGGTTACGACAGCTCAATCGTCAGCAACTGCAGCAAATGGCCATTCATGCTCAGGAGCATGCGCAATTAGACGCCACAGAAAAAATTGCTAATACGTGTGTGCGATTAGCTAAAGGAAATGCATGAAACATCGTATTCAACATATTCATTTTGTCGGGATTGGCGGCTCAGGTATGAGCGGTATTGCCGAGGTTTTGTTGAACCTAGGATATGCCATTAGTGGTTCGGATATCCAGGAGTCAGCGGTAACAAGACGGTTAGAGCAGCTTGGAGCACGTATTGTTATCGGGCATCATGCGGATAATGTAAAAGGGATGGGGGCGATCGTGGTGTCTACGGCGATCGGTAATGATAACCCAGAGGTTTTAGCCGCGCGGGCGTTGCGCATTCCCGTGGTGCCCAGAGCGTTGATGCTAACTGAGTTAATGCGCTTAAAGCGAGGCATTGCTGTAGCTGGAACACATGGTAAAACTACGACGACTAGCTTAGTTGCTAGTATTTTAGCCGCTGGCGACTTGGACCCCACCTTTGTGATCGGGGGGCGATTGAATTCAGCTGGGGCGAATGCTCGCTTAGGACAGGGAGACTATATTGTCGTCGAGGCAGATGAATCCGATGCTTCCTTTTTAAACTTATTGCCAGTCATGGCGATTATCACAAACATAGATGTGGACCATATGGATACCTATGGCCATGATGTTGCTCGGTTGAAAAGCGCATTTATTGACTTCACCCAACGCCTCCCTTTTTATGGGAGCGCCGTCCTCTGTGTGGATGATGCTAATGTACAAGAGATCATTCCTTTTGTATCACGACCGGTGACGACGTACGGTATTGATAATGAGCAAGCGCAGGTACGAGCTATTAATGTACGCCATGTTGGCACTAAAATGCATTTTGATGTGATACGCCAAGGAAGTGCGGGCGAGTTACCTACATTATCGATACGTTTGAACTTACCCGGTAAGCATAATGTTTTGAATGCCTTGGCAGCGATTGCTGTTGCTACTGAACTTGGAGTGGCCGATGCGGATATTGCTGCGGCCTTAGATGACTTTACAGGCGTAGGACGCCGTTTTGCTCAAATCGGTGATTTGGCGGTACCGTCTGCGGCAGGTGGGGGCACGTATACGGTGGTTGATGATTATGGACACCACCCAGCTGAGATGCAAGCCACCTTAGACGCGGCTCGTGGAGCGTGGCCTGATCGTCGTCTAGTGTTGGCATTCCAGCCCCATCGCTACACGCGTACACGCGACTGCTTTGAGGATTTTGTGCAGGTCCTCAGCCAAGCCGATGCTGTATTTTTAACCGAGGTCTATGCGGCTGGGGAAGAGCCTATTATTGCGGCAGATGGGCGAGCCTTATCACGAGCCATTCGTGTTGCTGGGCGCATCGAGCCTGTTTTTGTGGAAGATGTTGCACAACTGCCTGAAGCCATCCATAATTTTGTGCGCGATGGGGATGTCGTATTGCTAATGGGGGCAGGTTCAATTAGTCGTGTGGCGGGTCAACTAAAGGAATTAGCATGAATCATTTAGGAAAGGTTGGGGTGTTGTACGGTGGAGTTTCAGCCGAGCGCGAGGTCTCCCTGATGTCGGGGGCGGGTGTACATGAGGCTCTATGCCGTTTGGGGGTTGATGCTCATTTGTTTGATACGCAATCTCAAAACTTAAGTGATTTAGCTCAAGCTGGTTTTGACCGTGTTTTTATCGCCTTGCATGGACGTTTTGGTGAGGACGGAACGCTACAAGGGGCGTTAGAGCTACTGCAGATTCCATACACGGGAAGTGGGCCGATGGCGTCCGCCCTAGCGATGGATAAAGTCATGACAAAAAGGGTTTGGTTGCAACTTGGCTTGCCTACTCCTGAGTTTGCTCTATTGCAGTCAGAGCAAGACCTACGTCAATTGGATCAGGTCTTGGCTTTTCCTTTTATTATGAAGCCTGCGCACGAAGGCTCAACCGTAGGTTTTAGCCGTATTGAAACCTCAGAACAAATGCTTGACGCCTATCGGTTAGCGGCGCGTTTTGATCGGTTTGTGCTAGCCGAACGCTTTATTAAAGGGCGTGAGCTTACTGTGCCGGTATTAGGTTCAGGCGAGCAGGCTCGGGCTTTACCAGTGATTGAAATAGTAGCCCCTGATGGCAACTACGACTTTGAAAACAAATACTACAGTGATGCGACGCAGTATTTCTGTCCCGCGGACTTACCTGCTGAACTCACTGTGCAAATTCAAGAATATGCACGTCAAGCATATTTGGGTGTGAACTGCGAGGGCTGGGGACGTGTGGATTTTATGCTGGATGAAAATAATCAGCCTTGGTTGCTCGAGGTCAATACTTCGCCTGGCATGACGAGTCATTCTTTAGTTCCTATGGCAGCCAAGGCTGAAGGGATAAGTTACGAACAGCTATGCTTAAGCATCTTAAAAAGTGCGAGCTTAAAACTTCAAGCGGTGGCTAGAAAATAAGTATGTTAGGGCGATATTTACCTTCATTTTCATTAGACTATCGTCACGTCAATTATGTGGCGAATGTACTGGCGCTACTCGCTGTAATCGGCTTGTTGCTCAGTGCAATAGTTTGGGTGATTCGCCTACCTTATTTTGTGGTTGATACCGTTAAAATTGAAGGGGTCAATAATGACGCTTTGGTCTATGTAACGCCTGCGACCGTAAGCGCAACTATTGCAGGGCAGTTAAAGGGGAATTTTTTCACTATTGATTTAGAGCAGTCGCGTGTTTTGATTGAAAGTGCCCCATGGGTGAGACGCGCTCAAGTACGAAGGGTGTGGCCAAACACATTAGAGGTTAAAATAGAAGAACACCAGCCCATGGCATATTGGAATGAAAATGACATGATTAACACTTGGGGTGAGCCGTTCTCTGCAAATGAGGCTGTCTTAGGCGAGGATGTACAGTTGCCTCAGCTACGCGGACCAGCAAACTCTGAGCATTTAGTGGTACAGCGCTACGCTGAAATTACTCAGTGGCTTACACCACTTGGAGTTAGCATCCATGAGTTTAACCTCAGTCCTCGTTATGCTTGGGATGTTGTGCTATCTAACGGTATGCGTATGCAGCTTGGGCGTGATCCTGCTGCGGATATTGCAGATTTGCATGGCACCTCAGGCGCACGGGATTTTGCAGAGCGCCTAGAGCGCTTTGTACAAGCTTGGCCTACATTGCTAGAACGACTAGAGGGGCGGGCTATTCAAAGCGCAGATCTGCGTTATAGCAATGGTTTTGCTATCGAGCTAGCCCCACCTACAATTATTGAATAAAGATAAAATTCTATGACCCGTGATAATAAGGATCTCATTGTTGCATTAGATATAGGCACGAGTAAAGTTGTGGCTGTGGTAGCCGAGGTCTTGCCTGAGGGCCGCTTCGAAGTATTAGGACTAGGTCAACATGAGTCCATGGGCATGCGCAAGGGGGTCGTAGTCAATATTGAAGCCACCGTGAACTCAATTCAGCGCGCACTCGAAGAAGCGGAGTTGATGGCTGATTGCAAAATAGGCGAGGTCTATACTGCGATTACGGGTAACCATATTCGTAGTTTGAACTCAAGTGGCATGGTTGCCGTCAAGGACAAGGAAGTCACTCCTACGGATGTCGCTAAGGTAATAGAAACTGCTCAAGCAGTGAATATCCCAATGGATCAACAGGTGCTGCATGTGTTGGAGCAAGAGTTCATTGTGGATGCTCAAGAAGACATTAAAGATCCAGTCGGTATGAGTGGTTTTAGACTGGAGGTTCGGGTCCATATAGTGACGGCGACCGCATCATCGGCCCAAAACATTGAGCGTTGCGTACGCCGCTGTGGCCTAGAGGTCAAAGAATTAATGCTTTCACCTTTGGCTTCAAGTTTGGCCTGTTTGACTGAGGATGAGAAAGAACTCGGTGTATTATTAATAGACATAGGTAGTGGTACTACAGATATAGCGATATACACCGGTGGCGCTATACGACATACGCAGGTGATCCCCATCGCGGGAGACCAAATCACAAGTGATATTGCTACCATGTTGCGTACACCGATGCCAGACGCAGAGGAAATCAAACTGCGTTATGGTTTAGCACGCGAGGCCAACGCAAGCCCCGAGGAACTGTTCGAGGTTCCGGGTTTAGGTGATAGACCAAATCGCCAAGTAAAGCGCCATGCGCTGGGAGCGGTTATAGAACCACGTGTTGAAGAATTGTTTCAATTAGTACAACACAGCGTGCGGGAATCCGGTTATGAAGACCTATTAGCCTCTGGGGTAGTGATTACTGGGGGCACGGCATTATTACCTGGTATTGTGGAGCTAGCAGAGGACGTATTTTTAAAGCAAGTACGAGTCGCTATGCCCATTTACCATGGTAGCTTAGCAGACATGATGCGCAATCCACGTTTTTCTACCGCCATGGGGTTATTGACTCAGGCTCGTTTGGATTATGGGCGCGGTCGTAAAGGGATACAGACGCAAGGTCGCTTTAAGCACTTATTGGCAAAAGCCAAAGAATGGTTTATGAATTAACACTTGTTTTTTGTAAAAAACAGTAACTGCGTATATAACAACTGATCGGGGAGGCAAGACAACATTCTTGCCAAATACATATGCGAGGGAATCGAAATGATGAACTTTGAAATACTAGACACTAGTAATAGCTCTACCGTGATTAAGGTCATTGGTGTGGGCGGTGCTGGTGGTAACGCGGTGAATCACATGATTCATTCCGGCGTTCAAGGCGTAGAGTTTATTTGTGCCAATACTGATGCACAAGCGTTAGCAAGTAGCGAAGCCCCTGTGCAAATCGCGTTGGGTCGCTCTGGGCTCGGAGCCGGTGCTAAACCCGAGCAAGGTCGTGCGGCGGCAGAAACGGCACGAGATGAGATCCGTAAAGTGCTCGAGGGAGCCCATATGGTTTTCATTACTGCGGGCATGGGCGGGGGCACGGGGACTGGAGCAAGCCCCATTGTGGCTGAGGTCGCTAAAGAGCTTGGCATTTTGACAGTTGGCGTTGTGACGAAACCATTTAATTTCGAGGGTAAGCGTCGCATGAATACGGCAAATGCCGGTATCGCAGAGCTATCAAAACACGTTCACTCTTTGATCGTGGTTTTAAATGAAAACCTCTACGACTTAATGGACGAAGACGCCACCCAAGAAGACTGCTTTAAAGTCGCGGATGATGTCTTACATAATGCTTGTGCCGGTATTGCCGAAATTATTAACGTAGAAGGTAACGTAAACGTTGACTTTGAAGACGTGAAAACCATTATGGGCGAGCAAGGGCAAGCCATGATGGGTATTGCGGTGGCTTCTGGTGAAGGTCGTGCCCGAGAGGCCGCTGAGCGTGCGATTGCATGCCCATTGCTCGAGGGTGTGGATTTACATGGTGCACGTGGTGTCTTGGTGAACATTACGGCAGGCCGAGATCTCAAACTGCGTGAGACACGAGAGATTATGGATATTATTCAAGGTTACGCAGCGGAAGATGCGCACGTAATCTTTGGTACAGCATACGATGACAGCATGGGTGATAGCCTACGCGTTACCGTGGTGGCTACCGGCTTAGGACGACACAAAGAGCAGGAACAGGCACGTCCGCAGCTAGTGGAAACTCCTGCTGCTGAGCCTGTCTTACGCACGGGAACGGATAATGAGCCAACTACCGTTGAGCCAGTAAAGCCCGAGCCAATTTCTGAAGAGCCTGCCCCATCGATTCCTTCTGTTATGCGGACTCGCAGTGCAGAAGCGTCCTTGCAGGTACGTGCTTTAGAAACCTCTGGTATGGATCAATACGATATTCCAACCTACCTACGTAAACAGGCAGACTAAACACCTACCCCCGATAGGTGTGCTCTCGCATGGCTAGCTAGTGCTTTAGCATTGGCTAGCCACCTGATGGGGAGCCACGATTACGACGAGTTGCTGCGGTGCAGCAGTTATCGCCGTATAATAGCAGTTATTCGTTTTTATAATTTTTGATTTATGTTACGTCAGCGCACTATTTCTAAAACTGTCAGCACGAAAGGCATTGGGCTGCACTCAGGGCATTTGGTCCAGATCACTTTGCGTCCCGCTGAGCCTGACACAGGCATTGTATTCCATCGTGTGGATCTGGATCCTATTGTCAGTATCCCAGCCAAAGCGCATTTGGTGGGTGGGACGACGATGGCCTCAGTGCTGCAAAAAGAAGGTGTGCGAGTATCCACAGTAGAGCACCTAATGTCGGCTTTAGCTGGCTTGGGTATCGATAACTTACACGTGGACTTATCGGCTGAAGAGGTCCCTATTATGGACGGGAGTGCGGGGACTTTTGTGTACTTGCTACGTTCAGCCGGATTAACAGAGCAGAATCGTCCTAAGCAGTTTTTACGTGTGCTAAAACCGATAGAGGTGCGGGAAGGCTCTGGTGCTGATTTAAAATGGGCGCGTCTTGAACCCTATGAGGGTTTTGCTTTACAGTTTTCTATTGATTTTCAACACCCAGCCATTGATGCTACGGCTAATTTTGCCGAGGTGGATTTTGCTAAAGACTCTTATGCAAAGTCTGTAGCCAGAGCGCGTACTTTTGG
>JAAYRP010000140.1 GCA_012518715.1 Alcaligenaceae bacterium
CCCGACAAAGGCGAGCGATTGCGCTTGTTAGCAGTGGGGCGGTTGCACCCCGTAAAAGGTTTTGATTTATTGATTCAAGCTTTTGCGATGGTAGCCAGTTATTTTCCCGATTGGGATTTGGTCATCGTTGGCGAGGGCGAAGAGCGCGCTGCTTTACAAAAGCAGATTGATACGGCGGCTTTACAACATCGAATTCAACTTGTAGGACGGGTTGGCAATATTAAAGATTGGTATGAGCAGTCCGATATGTACGTGCTGAGTTCGCGCAGTGAAGGCTTGTCAAATACATTGCTAGAAGCGATGGCCTCTGGTTTAGCTGTGGTAGCGATGGACTGTGACACAGGGCCACGAGAAATTATTCGTGACAATATTGATGGGGTGTTGGTCAACCCGCCGGCTGATGCTGATGCCTTAGCGGCACACTTATCAGATTTAATGGCTCGGCCACTGAAACGTGTGGCGTTAGCTCGCCGCGCTGTGGATGTAAGAGATCGGTTTTCGGTACCTATAGTGATGGCGCAGTGGGAGCGATTATTACCGCGTGTGGGGCGGTCAACCACAACGCAAAAAAAGCCATAGGATAAGTGCATGAGAATTTTGTTTTTTGTCAGCTCGATGAATGCAGGTGGCGCGGAGCGAGTCGCGGCAAGCCTCGCAAATGCTTGGGTGCAGCGTGGTGATGCGGTCTGTTTGGTGCCCACACATTTACAGACGGATAGTAGTTTTTATGCGCTAGACCCTCGTGTGCAGTTTCAGCCGCTCAAAGACAAGTTAAGCTGGTTTCCGCCTTTTGTCACACCACTGCGTAAATGGCGAGCAATCAAAAAAATCCACGACACATTTAATCCAGATGTAGTGGTGTCATTCTTAACAAATGTTAATGTGAATGTATTGTTGGCTTTGCGTGGGGTGCCTACGCCGGTGATCGTTTGTGAGCGTACTAATCCGGTGGTCAGCCAAAGCGCGGATAAAAAGCTCCAGGCCTTGCGCTCTAAATTGTATCCGCGAGCTACGCGTGTGGTGGTTCAAACACAGGATGCCGCTCAGGCTTTTGCTCAGGCTGAACCTCAGTTGGGCGAGCTCGCCGTGATACCGAATCCAATTCCTCCTGCTTTAGCCGTTTTGCCCTTGGCGACAGAGGTGGAAAAAACCGACCAGCCTAAATTGATCGCGATGGGACGCTTAGTGCCGGCTAAACGGTTTGATCAACTGATTCACGTATTTGGTTTATTACTGGATGCTTTTCCTGAGTGGAGTTTACATATTTATGGAGAGGGGCCTGAGCGCGAGAGCTTGGAACGCCGTGCGGAGCTAGTCGGTGGTAAGGATCGAATCTTTTTGCATGGTAAAACGAATGAGCCATGGCAGGTATTGGCTCAAGCCCAGCTTTTTGTGTTGACGTCTGCTTACGAGGGGTTTCCGAATGTGTTGCTAGAGGCGATGACATTAGGGCTGCCTTGTGTCACAGTGGATTGCCCAAGTGGACCAAAAGAGATTTCGAATGCTGGGCGCGATGCTTCATTGGTGATGATGGATAATGAGCAAGCGTTGCGTAGAGCACTGAGCGAGCTAATGGCAGACCCTCGTTTACGTGGGGCGCTAGGCCAACGGGCGGCGGCTTCGGTACGTGAACGTTATGGCATGCAGGCGGTCATAGAGCAATGGGATACGATTTTTAGACAAGCAGGCTTGATTCAACTCAAACAAGGTGAGTCATGATTGATACACAAACAGAACAGCCTCTTTTAACCGTTGTGCATGTGATTTCTGGGTTGGGTCAGGGGGGGGCAGAGACGGTGTTATACCGTTTAGTGACTGCTCCGCAGACGCAGACGCGGCATATTGTAGTGTCCTTAGGCGATATGGATGTGTTTGGGCCGCGTTTACAGCAGGCCGGTATTGAAGTGCACGCATTAGGAATGAAAGGGCTGCGCTTTTTATCAGGGTTATATGCATTACGTCGATTGCTTAAGCGTATCCGCCCAGATGTGGTGCAAACATGGATGTATCATGCTGATTTAGTGGGTGGAATCGTAGCCCGTAGTGTGGGTTTGCGTACGGTGGTGTGGGGGATCCGAAACTCAGGGGAAAACCTACATCACAGCAGCTTTAAAGCCCGCGCTGTGGCATGGTTATGCGCGCGTTTATCCTCATGGGTGCCGGCGGCGATTGTGGCCTGTGCAGAGAACGCAGCTCGTCGTCATAAGCAGTGGGGATATGCGGCAGATAAAATGACGGTGATCCCTAATGGCTATGATTTATCCGCTTGGCAGCCAGATCCAGTTCAGGCGTTGGCTGTGCGAAAAGCGCTTGGCGTAGACGAAGAGACCGC
>JAAYRP010000141.1 GCA_012518715.1 Alcaligenaceae bacterium
GATGGCAGCGCTCCGGCAGAATGGGTCGCCATGGATTTATTCTCTCAAGCAGAACATGACGAGCTGGCCCAATCCATCTTACTTTGCCCCAGCGCCGATTACCTAGATGCCGTAGAGCAAGCCATTCAAGATCTATTACCCACGATGCCTCGTGCCGAGATCATCAAAAAAAGCTTAGCCGATCGTGGTGCCCTGATTAAGGTCAGAAATCTACAAGAAGCCTGTGATATTGCTAACTTTATCGCACCAGAGCACTTAGAAATCTCTACCGTTAACCCCGAAACCTGGCTGGAACATATCCGTCATGCTGGGGCGATTTTCCTTGGGCACTATAGCTCAGAATCACTCGGTGATTATTGCGCCGGCCCAAACCATGTCTTACCCACCTCTCGCACTGCGCGTTTTTCCTCGCCCCTAGGGGTCTATGATTTCCAAAAACGTAGCAGTATTATTCAAGTATCCCAATCTGGGGCCCAAAGCTTAGGTCCAATTGCTGCAACCCTTGCTAAAGGCGAAGGTCTATTCGCACACGCAGCAAGTGCCGAGCTTCGTCTCCAGGATTCTTAATTTATTACTTACTATGCGTACTGCCGAAGTTACTCGTAATACCAGCGAAACCCGTATTCGCGTGTCGATCAATCTAGACGGTACCGGTCGTCAAAACCTAAATAGTGGCGTGCCCTTTTTGGATCATATGCTCGACCAAATCGCACGCCATGGCATGATTGATCTGGACATTCATTGCGATGGGGACACTCATATCGACGACCACCACACGGTGGAAGACATTGGTATTACCCTAGGTCAGGCGGTGGCAAAAGCCATTGGGGACAAAGCGGGTATTCGTCGTTATGGACACGCTTATGTGCCCATGGACGAAGCCCTATCCCGTGTTGCCATCGACTTCTCCGGCCGTCCAGGTCTGTTTTATTTTGTCGACTTTACCCGCGCTCGCATCGGTAACTTTGACGTAGACTTGGCTCGTGAGTTTTTCCAAGGCTTTGTTAACCACGCCCAAGCCACGGTACACATTGATAACCTGCGCGGTGAGAATGCTCACCACCAATGCGAAACCATTTTTAAAGCCTTTGGTCGCGCCGTTCGTATGGCACTGGAAATGGACCCACGTAATGAAAACGTGATCCCCTCCACCAAGGGTGTACTCTAACCTTTAGCTTGTTCACTTTTACGCATTTATTGGCTATAACATCATGCTACTCATTCCTGCCATCGACCTCAAAGACGGACGCTGTGTACGTTTGCGCCAAGGCGCACTAGATGACGTTACTGTTTTCTCCGATGATCCCGCTGCTATGGCGGAACAATGGCTAGACCAAGGGGCGCGACGTCTACATCTGGTCGATCTTAACGGCGCATTTGCTGGTAAACCTGTCAACCAAGACGCCATTGCGGCGATTTTGGATGCTGTCAATGACGAGATCCCGGTACAAATTGGTGGTGGTATCCGTGACCTCGACACCATTGAGACGTATCTTGATATGGGTATGCGTTATGTCATTATTGGCACCGCTGCCGTAAAAAGCCCTGGTTTTTTACGTGATGCCTGTAGCGCCTTTCCTGGTAGCATTATTGTTGGGCTAGACGCCCGTGATGGCAAAGTTGCCACCGATGGCTGGAGCAAAGTCTCCCGCCACGATGTGCTTGATCTTGCCAAAAAATTCGAGGACTACGGTTGCGAGTCCATCATTTACACTGACATTGGTCGTGACGGCATGCTCTCTGGCGTTAACATCGAAGCCACCGTACGTTTAGCTCAACACGTCAATATCCCTGTTATCGCCTCCGGTGGGGTTACCGATATCAAAGATATCAAAGCCTTATGCGAAGTCGAGAACGAGGGTGTAGAGGGTGTGATTTTAGGCCGGAGTATCTACGAAGGCACCTTGGACTTCGCCGAGGCGCAAACCTTTGCTGACGAGTACGAAGCATGAAATCTGAACCATCTTGCCGTATTATCCCCTGCCTTGACGTCACCGCCGGTCGTGTCGTAAAAGGCGTTAACTTTGTTGACTTAGTTGATGCAGGGGATCCTGTAGAAATCGCCCGTCGTTATGATGAACAAGGCGCAGATGAACTTACCTTGCTCGATATTACGGCGACCACCGAAAACCGCGACACCATTCTTCCTGTCATAGCCGAAGTCGCCAAACAAATCACTATCCCGCTGACCGTGGGTGGTGGGATCCGAGAGATCGAAGACATTCAACGCATCATCGATGCCGGCGCACATCGCGTTTCTATCAACAGCGCCGCCATTACAAACCCTGACTTGATTCGCGTTGCTAGCGAACAGTTTGGCAAAGAGCGCATTATCGTTGCTATCGATGCCCGCCAAACGGCAACAGACCCACAAAAATGGGAAATTTATACCCATGGTGGCCATCGCGCCACTGGTCTGGATGCCATCGAGTGGGCACAACGCGTAGAAGCACTAGGGGCCGGTCAGCTGCTAGTCACTAGCATGGATAAAGACGGCACAAAAACTGGCTTTGATCTCGATCTAACTCGTGCTATTGCCGAAGCGGTCAACATCCCCGTGATTGCCTCTGGTGGCGTAGGAAACCTACAGCACCTCGCCGATGGCGTTCTTCAGGGCAAAGCCGACGCGGTGCTAGCCGCCAGCATTTTTCACTTTGGCGAGCACACTATTGCTGAAGCCAAAGCGTTTCTGCGTGATCAAGGCATTACGGTGCAATGAGTATGTCTTGGTTAGATCAAGTTAACTTTGATAGCAATGGCCTAATACCGGCCATTGCTCAAGACCACCTAAGCGGACGCATTTTAATGGTTGCGTGGATGAATGCCGAAGCGCTAGCCGAAACCGTTGCTACGCAACGTGCCGTGTACTGGTCACGTTCGCGCCAGCGCCTATGGCGCAAAGGCGAAGAATCCGGTCACCACCAGTCAGTGCGCTCGATTCGCTTAGACTGTGACGCTGATGTTATTTTACTTACCGTAGAACAGCACGGTGACATTGCCTGTCACACAGGACGGCATAGCTGCTTTTTTCAGCGTCTTAACACCAACGGGGACACCCCTAAATGGGAAATCACCGACCCCGTTTTAAAAGACCCAAAGTCCATTTACTCATGAACGCCGATCTTATATTTGCTGAACTCGCTGCTGTGCTGAAATCACGCTTGCCCTCTGCCGGTGGTGATCCTGATAGCTCTTATGTGGCTAAACTTTATGCCAAAGGTCCCGATGCATTTTTAAAAAAAATCGGCGAGGAAGCCACTGAACTAGTGATGGCAGCTAAAGACCAAAACCGCGAAGCAATCATTGCGGAAGCGGCCGACCTTTGGTTTCATAGTTTAGTCGCATTAAACTACTACAATATCGAACCTAACGATATTATGGCTGAGCTAGCGCGTCGCCAAGGCATTTCCGGTCTAGTGGAAAAAGCCAATCGCAAAGACGCCTAACTATGGCACAATAGCTAACAAACGGATTTAATGGAAAAGGGCTTTGCCCTGTAGTACACATGAGTCAAAACTGCTTATTTTGCAAAATTATTGAAGGCAGCATTCCGTCAACGAAGGTTTACGAAGACGATGAGTTTCTTGCCTTTAAAGACATTAACCCGGTCGCTCCGGTGCATATTCTGCTGATTCCTAAACACCATATCGTATCCATGCAGCATGTCACCCCCGACGATGCCTCCTGGCTCGGCAAAATGATGGCTCTGGTGCCTAAGATCGCCGCCGAAAGTGGCTGTAGGCCAGGACCAGAAGGCGGTTACCGTCTAGTCATTAATAGCGGGCAAGACGGCGGTCAAGAAATCGATCACTTACACTTACATATCATTGGCGGCCCACGCCCTTGGAAAAACACGGCAACTGCGGTTGCATAACGGAGGCCCAACATGGGTAGTTTTAGTATTTGGCATTGGTTAGTTGTATTGGTCATCGTTGCCTTGGTTTTTGGGACCAAAAAACTGCGTAACATTGGTGAGGACCTAGGTGGCGCGGTCAAAGGGTTCAAAAAAGGCATTAAAGAAGCCCAAGAGGACGATCTTCCACCTAAGCAAGTTCCCGATCAGAGCACCGTAGACGTTCACGCCACAGAAAAACAAGACGTCTCTAAACACTAACGCGGCGCATGTGGCCCTATGTTTGACATTAGCTTTAGTGAACTTTTACTCATCGGCGTGGTGGCGCTAGTGGTTCTTGGACCCGAGCGCCTGCCACGGGTCGCCCGTACGGTTGGGCATATGTTTGGGCGTGCCCAGCGTTACATGAACGAGGTCAAAAGCGACATTCAACGCGAAATCGATTTAGACGAGATTAACTCCATTAAAAAACAAATGGAGGAAGCCTCGACCTCTATTAAGCAATCCGTGAATCAGTTCAGTAACCAAATCAAAGACCCCCTCGAAGAGGCACGTAAAGCTGTCAACGAATTAGGACAAGATACAGAGCAAGTGGGGGAAAGCCTTATCAAGGATACCAAGATCACCTCGGATCCCGCGCCCACTTCTCCCGCTTCTGATGATCGCCCTGGTGATAAAAAAGAATGACTACCCCCACTAACGATACGTTCATCTCCCATTTGGTTGAGCTACGCAGCCGCCTTTTAAAAGCGGTAGTCAGCGTGCTGGCCGTATTCATCCTTTTGTTTTTATTTCCTGGGCCATCGGTCATTTATGATTTTTTAGCGCAACCGATGCTCGCGTCGTTACCCCAAGACACGCGTATGATTGCCACAGGCGTGATCACCCCATTTATGGTGCCTGTCAAAGTCACGCTGCTTACTTCATTTATTATCGCCCTGCCTATTGTGCTGTATCAGGCCTGGGCATTTATTGCTCCGGGTTTATACACACACGAAAAACGCCTGGCTCTGCCCCTGATTTTTTCTAGCACACTGCTCTTCATTTTGGGGATGGCTTTTTGTTATTTTGTGGTGTTTAAAACCGTTTTTCATTTCATCGCGTCTTTTGCACCCGACTCCATCACGCCCGCGCCAGATATCGAAGCCTACTTAAACTTCGTGATGACGATGTTTATTGCTTTTGGGATCACCTTTGAAGTGCCGATTGCGGTGGTGCTACTGGTTAAAACTGGCCTAACCTCTGTCAAAAAACTACGCGAAATCCGTGGCTATGTGATTGTGGGTGCTTTTGTCATCGCTGCTGTGGTTACCCCGCCCGATGTAATCAGCCAGTTTCTCCTAGCTGGACCACTATGCTTGTTATACGAGGTCGGTATTATTTTTGCCAACCTAATCAAGCCGCCTCTCAAAACAGAAGCTGACATCGAGGCAGAATCCTAGCTTGTCTCATATAAAAAGGGCATAAAGCCCTTTTTACCTTTGCTCTAGCCATCCTTTTACCCGCGACCAAAATCCCAAGCTCGGGTCAATCACCTGCTGGTGGCTCAATGGCTCTTCCCAATACCACAGCTGATCACCGGTCTCGATAGCACGCTGATTAAATTCCCGCGCATAGCTTACAGGAACACGCTCATCCAAAAAGCCATGAATCAACAATATAGGGCAACCTAGAGGTAATTGCGCAATAGGCGAAGCAGCTAAAAACAAAGAACTGTTTTTTTCAGGTGATGTTTTAAAAAACGCTTGGGCAGCTGCTTCGCCTAGCTTATCGTGATACGCACGGACCACATCAGTCACTGGTGCCAACGCCACCACAGCATCCACTTGAGGCGCCGTTAACAAAGCCAACTGTCCCCCTACCGAATGCCCAATACTAAGCAAACGCTCAGGAAGCTGAAGTTGTTGAGCATGCTGCTTAACCTGCTGCAACGCCATGGAAACGTCATCCCGAATCACAGGCCATTCCCCCCCGCAATCCGCGCGTCGATATTCTATATTCGCTACTGCCCAACCGGTGGCTCGTAAATCTTGTGCCAAAGGTAGCATCAAACTCAAGTCATGCTGCTGACGCCAAAACCCACCATGAATTAAAGCAATCACACCTTTGACCTTTACTTCAGTCTTGGGCATAAACCATTGAATAAATTGGGACTTATCTGCCCCATACGTTAGAATCTCCATATTTACCACCTTTTATTTCTCCTATTAATATGGCCAGTATAAACACTTCGCAGTTAGTTCAATGGCTCGATAACTATCTTCAAGCCCCCCGCTTTAAAGACTACTGCCCAAATGGGCTGCAAGTCGAAGGCACGCCAACCGTTCAACATATTGTGACCGGTGTGACAGCCTCTCAGGCGCTACTAGAAGCGGCGGTTGAACGCGGCGCGGACACCGTTTTAGTACATCATGGTTGGTTTTGGAAAAACGAAGATGCTCGTATTCGGGGCATGAAAAAAAAGCGCTTAGCTTTTGCGCTAGAACACGACCTAAACCTTATTGCTTATCATTTACCTTTAGACGCCCATCCCGAGGTCGGCAATAACACCCAACTCGCGTTACAGCTTGGTTTACAGCAGGATAAGGACGAAGATGGGCAACCTATAGGGATTGGTCCTAGCGGCCTTATTCAATTAGGTTATTTAGAAACCCCGAATACCCTAGAAAATGTTGCTAAAAAGCTTTGTCAACAATTGCAACGAAGCCCTTTGGTTGTTGGGAATCCACAACAGATCATCCAGCGCGTCGCTTGGTGTACGGGTGGTGCCCAAGGATTTATGACCGAAGCCATTGACGCCGGCGTTGATTTATATATCAGTGGCGAAGCCTCGGAACCCACCTATCATTACGCCTTAGAAAGCAATACGGCTTATATTGGTGCCGGCCACCATGCAACAGAACGCTATGGCGTAAAAGCACTGGGTGACAAAGTTGCCGCCCAGTTTGGTATCAAAGTGGAGTTTATCGACATTAACAACCCCATTTAACGCGGAATAAAGCCCGTAAATCAGGGCTTTAAGGTACAATTAGCGCGATTCACTCATTAAGCATTTTTGTTTTTGAGAGCATCGCGAATTTCTCGCAATAGCACCACATCCTCGGGTGTGGGTGCTGGCTCAGCCGGAGCCGCAGCTTCCTCGCGGTGGGCTGCTTGGCGCATACGGTTAATCATCTTAACCATTAAAAAGACCACAAAAGCCAACAAAATAAAGTTGATCAAAATGGTCAAAAAGTTGCCCCAAGCAAACACTACTGCCCCTGCTGCATTAAGCTCCTCGAGTGTATACGCACCGCTGTAGCCTTCAGGAACACGTAATACGGTGAACTGATTTGCAAAATCGACTTCTCCCCCAAGGATAAAGCTGACAATCGGCATAATGACATCCTTCACCAGAGAATCGATGATTTTGCCAAACGCGCCACCAATAATTACCCCTACCGCGAGATCAATCATATTGCCTTTAACAGCAAAATCGCGGAACTCTTTTAAAAAACCTGTGGTTTTACTCATATAAACCTCTTAATGACATCACAGAAAATTTGCTAACGCTATAATATATAGCTGCAATGAAAATACCCAGACCAAGTCCGTAAATTGTGCAAAGCCCAACGTGGGCAGAAATAAGGATACTAGAATGAGTCAAATTACGACACAGCCCAACGAAAACGGAGCGGAAGAAACTTCCATTCTCCCGTCCGACCCTTCGCGTCGTTTTTGGGTCACTACCGCCTGTGCGGTCGGTGGTGTCGCCGGTGTAGCTACCGCAGTCCCTTTTGTGGGCTCGTTTGCTCCCTCGGCCAAAGCTCGCGCTGCAGGCGCACCCGTAGAAGTCGATATTTCTACACTCGCTCCAGGCGAAATGCGCACCGTCGAATGGCGCGGTAATCCCATCTGGATTCTGCACCGTACCGAAGCCCAATTAGCCGCTTTGAAAACCAACGACACTGACTTGGCCGATCCTAACTCCGATCGCCCTGGCTTTACACCGGAATACGCAAAAAACGAATTCCGCTCCCGTCGTCCCGAAATCTTTGTGTGTATTGGTATCTGCACCCACTTGGGTTGCTCCCCTACACCACGCTTAGACGCAGGTGCTCAGCCGGGCGTACCCTCTAGCTGGACAGGTGGCTTCCTCTGCCCATGCCACGGCTCGACATTTGATCTCGCAGGTCGTGTCTTCAGCAACAAACCAGCTCCGGATAACCTTGAAATCCCTCCTTACGAATTCTCCGCCGATGGCACCCGTGTCATTATTGGTGTTGATGAGTTCAACAAGGCGTAAAAGGTCTCTACCGTCTTCATAATTCGATTAAAGGAGCCGTTTCATGGCTGGCGACAAAACTGTTGAAACGACAGGTCTGTTAGGGTGGATAGATAAGCGTTTCCCGCTGACATCCCTCTACAAAGACCATATGTCTGAATACTATGCGCCAAAGAATTTCAATTTTTGGTATTTCTTTGGTTCTTTGGCCCTACTTGTGCTTGTTATTCAGATCGTGTCAGGGATATTCCTTGTCATGAACTACAAACCCGATGCAGAGCTTGCATTTGCTTCGGTGGAATACATCATGCGCGAAGTCCCCGGCGGTTGGTTTATCCGCTATATGCACTCCACGGGGGCATCCATGTTCTTCGTGGTTGTGTATTTGCACATGCTGCGTGGGTTGTTTTATGGCTCATACCGTAAACCCCGCGAACTTGTATGGATCTTCGGTGTAGCGATTTTCCTTTGTTTAATGGCAGAGGCTTTCTTGGGTTACTTGCTCCCTTGGGGACAAATGTCCTACTGGGGTGCTCAGGTGATTGTGAACCTGTTCTCAGCCATTCCTTTTATTGGTCCTGAGCTTGCTATCTGGATCCGTGGTGACTATGTGGTCTCTGACGCCACCTTAAACCGCTTTTTCTCCTTGCACGTTATTGCCATTCCCTTGGTCTTGATTGGCCTAGTTGTGGCGCACTTAATTGCGCTTCACGAGGTTGGTTCCAACAACCCCGATGGCATCGAGATCAAAGAAGGTCCTAAAAACGAAAAAGGGATCCCCCTTGATGGTATTCCCTTCCATCCCTATTACACCGTGCATGATATTGTGGGTGTAGCAGGTTTCCTTATCGTATTTGCGGCCATTGTGTTCTTTGCCCCAGAAATGGGTGGGTATTTCTTGGAGTTCAACAACTTTATTCCGGCTGACCCCATGAAAACCCCTCCGCACATTGCTCCTGTGTGGTATTTCACCCCTTTCTACTCCATGTTACGTGCAACCACAGACGACTTCACTTGGCTGCTCGCCGGTGCATCAGTTTTGGCTGCGATTATTTTCTTCTTCAAAGGCTTACCCGGCAAAATGCGCGTCATCGTACCCGCTATCCTAATCGCCGTAGCCATTGCGCTTAAAGTCTTTGATGCGAAATTCTGGGGTGTGGTCGCCATGGGTGGTACGGTTGTGATCTTGTTTTTCCTACCTTGGTTGGATCACAGTCCAGTTAAATCCATTCGTTATCGTCCGACCTGGCATAAATTCCTATACGCCATCTTCATCGTAAACTTCTTGATGTTGGGCTATTTAGGCACACAGCCGCCTAGCGATTTATACAACCTGCTCAGCCAAGTTGGCACAGTGATTTACCTTGCCTTCTTCTTCCTGATGCCAGTTTGGAGCCGCCTAGGTACATTTAAGCCAGTTCCCGAGCGCGTTACCTTCCGCGCCCACTAAGGACCTTTTTCGACACGGAATGACCATGATTAAAAAAATCCTTGGCGCACTGGCCCTCACCTTATCCATCGGTGGCATAGCTCATGCCGCCGATGGCGAGTACCCCATTGAAAGCGCCCCTAACCGCATCACCGACCTTGCTGCTTTGCAAAACGGTGCTAAGCTATTTGTTAACTACTGTTTGAACTGTCACAGCGCCAATGCCATGCGCTATAACAAGCTCACAGACTTAGGTATTACCGAAGAGGAAATCAAAAAGAACCTACTTTTTACCTCTGATAAAGTCGGCGACACCATGTCTATTGCAATGCGTCCAGCTGACAGTAATAAATGGTTTGGTACCACACCCCCCGATTTATCCGTGATCGCACGTGCTAAATCGGCGAACTTAAGCCACAGCGGTACCGATTACATTTATACCTATTTGCGCACCTTTTATCGCGACACAGCGCGTCCTACCGGTTGGGATAACTTAGCCTTCCCAAGCGTGGGCATGCCACATGCAATGTGGGAGCTCCAAGGCCCCGTCAAAACCCAACGCGTTAAAGTTTCTCTAGAAAACGTGGACGGTAAAGAACAATGGGTACGTACTACCACCGACATTGACGAAAATGGTTTCCATACCGTCAATACAGAGGTTCTAAACGGCTATTCGGGTCCCGCTACAGAAACCACCACCTTGACACCACTCGACCCCGAGCGTCAGGCACAGTTTGATAGCGATGTAGCTGACCTAAGTAACTTTTTAGGTTGGATGGCAGAGCCCGTACAGACGTTCCGTAAACAAATCGGTGTGGCTGTCATGTTATTCTTATTCTTGTTCTTCTTCGTCGCATGGCGTCTGAACAAAGAATACTGGAAAGACATCAAATAAGACCATTAGGTCGCTATTCGTTGTGCGCGCCTGCTCTGTTTTAGAGCAGGCCGCCTTTTCTGTTTAAAGCTTAGGCTTTTTTGCTTTTTCACGACTGGAATCCACATACTATGATGGTACTCTACTCTGGAACCACTTGTCCTTTCTCTCAACGCTGTCGTTTTGTGTTGTTTGAAAAAGGCATGGACTTCGAGGTTCGCGATATCGACTTGTATAACAAGCCCGAAGATATTTCCGTGATGAACCCTTACGGCCAGGTACCTATTCTGGTCGAGCGTGAACTCATTTTGTACGAATCCAATATCATCAATGAATACATTGATGAGCGCTTCCCTCACCCACAGCTTATGCCTGCCGACCCAACCATGCGCGCACGCACTCGCTTATTCTTATTTAATTTTGAGCGTGAGCTGTTTTCTCAGGTCTCCATTCTTGAAGACCGTAACGAGGTAGACGCAAAAACCCAAGAGCAGGCTCGCCAAAAAATCCGCGACGGCTTAGCTCAAATTGCTCCTATCCTCACCAAAAACAAATACATGCTTGGTGAAGAGTTCTCCATGCTAGACGTAGCCATTGCACCTTTACTCTGGCGCTTGGATCACTACGGCATTGAGCTTCCTAAGTCCGCCGCACCGATCCAAAAATACGCTGAGCGTGTTTTCTCTCGCCCTGCTTTCATCGAAGCCTTAACCCCTTCCGAAAAAGTGATGCGTCGCTAATTATGTCTGAAACCTCCACTAAACCCTATTTGCTTCGTGCTTTACACGAGTGGTGTACAGATAACGGTTACACCCCTCATATTTTGGTAGAGGTCGACGAGAACACAGTTGTGCCTACCGCTCATGTAGAAGACGGTAAAATCACGCTCAACATCGGTTATTTGGCCACGAACCAACTGGTGATTGGTAACGAATATATCGAATTCCAAGCTCGCTTCAATGGGGTCACGGAAGACATATTTGTTCCCATCGGTACAGTCGCCGCCATCTTTGCCCGTGAGACCGGGGCAGGTATGGGTTTTGAGGTAACGCCATCAACCCCCTATCGTCCTGATGCGGCTTCAACATCAAAGACGGATGATGCTCCCAAAGACCCGCCCCCCTCGGCTCCTCGCGGTCATTTGCGCATCGTTAAATAATTTATCTTGCTTTTTAAAAAAAGCAACGATATAATTATGTTTTTAGCCGGCTTAGCTCAGTTGGTAGAGCAGCGCACTTGTAATGCGAAGGTCGAGGGTTCAACTCCTTTAGCCGGCACCAGAACACTAGCGGTTTTCCGCATAAAAAGGCTACCAGATCTGGTAGCCTTTTTTCTTTTGTTCCACTGAAAAAATAGCTCCACAACCCTGCGCAGCGAAAAACAAGGTTACGGTTTACAATCTAAAGGTTTGATTGATGACTAATGCTAGTAACTAGCAGGAGACACCGGATGTTTTCCTCCCTGAAAAAATACGTATTCCTAATGGGTCTGGGCTTAGCGCTTATGGCTAACCTAGCTCATGCCCGCACTTTTACCTTTGCTTTGCCTATACCTGCCGAATCCCACTATGGAGCAGCGGCAAATGCGTTTAAAAGTACTTTAGAACGCTTATCCAACCACCGGCACACCGTCAGCATCAAACCCAATGGCATGTTAGGCAGTGAGCGCGAAGTACTGGAAGGGCTACAAATCGGCTCGGTAGACTTTGCGATTTCTTCCACAGGCCCCGTTGGTGGCTTTGTTCCAGAAACCTATGTCTTGGATCTCCCCTTTTTATTTCATGACTATGCGCATGCCCGCCAAGTCATGCAAGGTACTGTAGGCCAACAACTACTCCATGCTTTTACTGCACATGATATCCAAGCCTTAGGCTGGGGAGAAAATGGCTTTAGGCACTTAACCAACTCGCGCAAGCCCGTTCATCACCCTGAAGACCTCAAAGGGCTGAAAATCCGAACTCAAGAAAACGATATCCATATCCAGTCTTTTAAAGCATTAAATGGTGCGCCCACACCTATGGCTTGGCATGAGGTATTTACCGCATTACAACAAGGCACCATTGATGGCCAAGAAAACCCCATGGCCGTTTTTGTGTCTACCGGCATTTGGGAGGTGCAAAAATACGCCACCCTATCAGGACATTTTTACTCGCCTGCGGTCATTATGATGTCTAAACAACACTGGGATCGTCTTTCTGCAGAAGAGCAGTCGTGGATCGAACAAGCCACCGCTGCGGCTATTGAAGCCAACTATGCTTTTGTGGATCAAAATGAAGCCGAAGGCATTGCTCAGCTTAAAGCCCATGGCATGGAGGTAGTCGAAACCATCGACAAAGCGGCTTTTGCCTCGGCAGTACAACCCGTCTACGACGCATTTATTAAAAAATACGGCACAACGCTTTTAGCGCCTATTCAAGCGCAACAGCCTTAAGCTCCACCCACCAATGCGTACTCGCCTTATTAATCTATGTGAACGCTTTACCGCTTTTACACAGGGAGTCTCTGCTCTTTTGCTGGTGTTGGCCACCCTATTGGTTTTCTATCAGGTCATCACACGCTTTTTACTGAACAACCCTGCCACATGGACCGAAGTCTTAGCACGTGCCGCCATGATCTGGATGGTATTTTTAGCTGCTGGTGCCGTTTTTAAGCAAGGCAGCATGATTACTTTAGATTTTTTTAGAGCGATCCTACCTCCATCCGTACAAAACGTCTTACTCGGCGTGGTAACGTTACTGTGCATCCTGTTTATCGCCGTATTGATCTGGTATGGCTATCAAATGACAGGACGCGTCCATAAACAAACTGTAGCGCTCTTAGGTGTACCGATGTCATGGCTCTATGCTGCTATCCCTGTTGGTGCACTTTGCGCCATCCCAGGGATCATTTTGCATTACCTTAAGCCCGCCTCCTCACAAAACTCATGAATGCTGCGCTTTTTAGCACCTTAGTTATTTTATTTGTCTTATCGGTACCAGTTGCCGTCTCTATTGGGCTTGCCTCTGTATTCAGCATCCATTTTTTTAGCCACTTACCTTTGCTGGTCGTACCACAAAAAATGTTTGCGGGCTTAGACAGTTTTCCCTTACTGGCTATCCCCTTTTTTATTTTGGCTGGCAACCTCATGAGTCATGGGGGAGTCTCGTACCGTTTAGTCCATTTTGCTAAAAGCTTAGTAGGTAATGTTCAAGGGGGTTTAGCAAGCACCGCTATTATCACCTGTATGATTTTTGCGGCAATTTCAGGTTCCTCCGTTGCTACTACTTTTGCCGTAGGTGCTATTTTAATCCCCGCTATGGTCAAACAGGGTTATCCTGTGCCGATGGCGGCCACCATTCAGGCCACTTCGGCCGAACTCGGCGTGATTATCCCTCCCTCTGTACCGATGATTTTATATGCCGTCTCTACAGAAAACTCGGTACGACAAATGTTTATTGCTGGCATCGGCCCAGGCATACTGATCGCCATTTTCTTATTAATAATGGTACAGATTTGGTGTCGTCTGCAGGGCATTGGTAAACAAGACACTACTCCAGACCTCTCCTTTTGGCAAAGCAGCAAACAAGCCTTTTGGGCATTACTGTTACCCATTTTAGTCATCGGGGGGATTTACGGAGGGGTTTTTACGCCAACAGAAGCAGCAGCAGTTGCCGCCGTCTATGCGTTTTTTGTAGGCTGTTTTATTTATAAAGAACTCTCTTGGCACAAACTGGTTCACGTTTTAAAAGTTTCAGCCACTGCAACCAGTGCCATTATGCTCATCATTGCCGCAGCCAGCTTATTTTCTTTTTTGATCGGCTTATCCGGCATAGCTCAAGAAATCAGTGACTGGGCCAAACATACTTTTGAGCATAAGTGGTCTTTTTTACTCTTTACCAACGCATTATTATTTGTGGTAGGCATGTTCATCGAAACCTCTGCCGCTATTCTTGTTCTGGCTCCTTTGCTAGCTCCTATTGCGGTGAGCTATGGAGTTGACCCTATCCATTTTGGCATCATTCTCATTGTGAATTTAGCCATGGGGATGATTACGCCCCCATTGGGTGTGAATCTATTTGCCGCTGCCACCATTGCGCAAATACATGTGACCCGTATGTTTAAACCTTTGATCATCCCGGTATTCACACTCCTGCTTGCTTTACTGTGTATTACCTATATTCCCGAAATCAGTCTCTATTTACGAGATCTTATCGTTACACCAATGTCTTTTTGACGAATTTTTGACGTTTTCTTCAAATAAGATTGATGCGCTGCTCGCTAATATGCCCCTATCCGCCTTTATCTGGGTGCCATTTTTTAGCGTGCAGGCTATGTATTCACAACTTTTTTTCTTTTGTCTTAGCAGCTTGGCTTGATGATGCCGCCGCCGCACATCGCGTGCTTGCTCTTTATCTCAGCTTAGGCGGTATGCTTATTATTCTTCTCGAGATATCCACACCCCAATTTATTTTGGAATACGACACACGTCCCAATCGACTTTATGTGGATTATTTAAAGCACCCTAAAGAGGTGTTTGGCATGCTTTGGAAAGGTTATAAAGGCATTGTTCTGGGAGGATCGCTGCTTTGGCTTGTTATCAGTGCGGCTAATTTTTACGCCTTAACGGTGGTTGCGACGCCTCTTACTGCCTTACATTGGCCAAGTGCATTAGGCTGTAGCTTACTGAGCGCCATCGTCCTGTTTGGCTTAATTCGAGGTACATGGCGTCAGCTCAAGCGGTTGCTTGGCACCTAAAGCAAAAGCACCACGAAGGTGCTTTTGCTAATACTTCATTATTCTTCGATCAAGACCCAGTCTTTGTTTTGCACTTCGACCAAGGCGCGTGCGCGCTCGTCATGACCAAAGTGATCGGTAGGAGATAGATTGAATACCCCATGCGTACCGACGACCTCTTTCACATTTTCTAAAGCATCACGTAATGCCACGCGGAAATCCTCTGTACCAGGCTGAGCTGTCTCCAATGCGACCGGTATGGCTGCTTTTAATAGCTGCCCAGCATCGTATAAATAAGCCCCAAACGGAGAAAGCGCCTCATCACCAAAAGCTGCACTGTAGGCTTTGGCATATTCTTCTGCTACCGCCTTAGATGGATGACTATCGGGGAGCTTATCCCAAATTACCACCGGCCCAATGGGGAGAATCGCGCCGTTTAATGCTTGATCACCAATACGTAAAAAGGCCTGATTCGCTACCCCATGCGTATGATAGATCAAGCCTTTAAAGCCCATGCGGCGTAACTCGGTATGCGGTAAGGCCGCTGGTGTACCGGTCGCCCCGACTAGTACGGCATCGGGTTTGCTGCTAATGACCTTCAAAACCTGCCCGCCAACGGAAGCATCAGTACGACTAAAACGCTCATCGCTGGTTAAGCTAATGCCAGCCTCTTCACCGAGCTCTGTTAACGCTTTTTTCCAGTCATCACCCCACACATCCGCAAAACCAATATAACCCAGCTTTTTGACACCATTTTTCTTCATGTGTTCAATCAATGCCCCCGCCATCAAGCTATTGGTTTGAGGCACCGTAAACACCCAGTGAAACGCATCGCCGGTAGCAGCAAAAGGCGCCAGGGCGATCTGCGGGGTTTTGGACTCTACGGCAATCGGAGCCACTGCTGCAGAGGGCGGTACAGCGGTTGAGCCAATAATGACATCCACCTTGTTTTCATTCACAAATTTACGTGCATTACGTGCGGCTGCTGTCGTATCGGTCGCATCATCCAAGACGATATAATTGACCTTTTCCCCCCCAATTTCCTTGGGAAGTAATTGCACGGTATTACGCTCAGGGATACCCAGCGATGCCGCGGGACCCGTGGTGGAAATCGTAATACCTACATTAATATCTGCCAGCGCCACACTGCTAAATAGCAAGCCACAGGCTAAAAAAGCCACTGTTTTTTTCATAAAAGTCTCCTAACTCATAACCAGTTTTAAATGAATTTATTGCGCTTTTTCTGCGCTGGGTTTGCGCCCCAAATAGGATTCAATGACCTTAGGGTTTTCTGCCAATTCAGCGGCCACCCCTTCTAACACCACATCTCCCGTTTCAATCACATAACCATAATCCGAGGCACGCAAAGCGGCACGCGCGTTTTGCTCTACTAACAAAATAGAGACCCCTTGGCGACGCAAATCACCAATGATGCGAAAAATCTCTTCAATGATTAAGGGGGCTAAGCCTAAACTAGGCTCATCGAGCATTAATAATTTGGGCTTTGCCATCAATGCTCTACCCATCGCTAACATCTGACGCTCTCCACCCGATAGGGTGCCCGCTTGCTGTTTAGCACGCTCGCGCAGACGTGGAAACAAATCATAAATGGCCTCGCGAGCCTGACGAAAATCTTTATCCCCACGGCGGTAGCGACTAAAAGCGCCAAGCTGCAAGTTATCTTCGACGCTCATTTGGCTAAAAAGCTCTCGGCTTTCCGGCACCAAACATAATCCCTTACCGACTCGATACGCCACACTCTGGTGATTGGCTAATGTTTCGCCCGCATAAATAATGGAGCCCGTCGCAGGAAGCTGCCCCATGATGGCGCTCAGTAAAGTGGTTTTCCCAGCGCCATTAGGACCGATCACACTGACGATTTCCCCTTCGTGAATCCGTAAATTCACATTACGTACGGCCTCCACCTTACCATAGGCGATATCTAGATTCTTGACCTCAAGTAACAGCGGTTTTGTCATGCTACATCCCCACCTAAATAAGCGGCTAATACTTTGGGGTTTTCTTGGATTTCTTCGGGTAAGCCTTCAGCGAGCTTTTGCCCAAACTCCATCACCACTACGTAATCGGCTAAACCCATTAAAAAGTCCATATCATGCTCAACCATCAATACCGCCATGCCTTCAGCACGTAAGCGCATCAATAATTCTGCTAAAGCTTCTTTTTCCAGATGACGCAAGCCTGCCGCCGGCTCATCCAAAAGTAATAAGTAGGGATCAGCGCATAAAGCACGCGCAATTTCCACAATACGCTGCTGCCCTAAAGCAAGGCTGCCCGCAGCATCATGCATATGTTTAGCCAGTCCCACGCGCTCAATCTGGCGTGCGGCCTCAGCCAAAATGGATGCTTCTTCGGCACGCTCCAGATGTAGGCCGGAGCGGATATAACCCGCTTGTCCCCGTCGATGCGCCCCTAATGCCACGTTTTCTAAAACCGACATCGTGGGAATTAAACGCACATGCTGAAAACTGCGGCTAACACCTAGTGCCGCAATTTTGCGCGAAGACAAACCATCAATTCTTTGCCCTCTAAACTCAATTTTGCCGCTAGTCAAAGGCAACAAACCCGTTAACAAGTTAAATAGAGTGGATTTACCCGCGCCATTTGGCCCAATTAACGCCGTAATCTGCCCCGTTTTAATGGTTAGGCTCATATTATTATTAGCAACCAACCCCCCAAATTTTTTGGTTACGCCCTCGGCTACCAATAACGGCTCACCCGCTGGCAGTGGTGCTTTTTGAGGTAAAGGGGCGGCTGTTTTTAGCGCGGTAAGATTACGCGCTCGCGGACGTAAAAAAGGAACACGGCTTACCACCACGGGCCACACCCCTTGGCGCGCATACAGCAAACACAAAATAATTAACCCACCAAAAAAGATGGCTTCGTAATTCCCATTTTGTCCAAATAACATAGGCAAGATGCCTTGAAGCCATTCTTTTAGGCCCGTCACCATTGCCGCCCCTAACACGGCACCGCCTAATGTGCTCGCCCCACCTAGTAAAATCATAAATAGGTACTCAATACCCATGTTGATCGAAAAAGGGCTAGGATTCACAAAACGCTGCATGTGGGCATAGAGCCAACCTGAGACCGCTGCTAATAAAGCCGCATAAATAAAAATTAACAATTTTGAGCGCGCAGTACTCACTCCCATGGCCTCTGCCATGACAGATCCCCCAAACAAAGCACGAATCGCTCGTCCTTCGCGACTATCAAGCAAATTACTCAATAGCCACATCACTGCGCCCACAATCACCCAGATCAACACACCAAAGTCTTGACTGGAACTCACAGTCCAGCCAAACAGCGTGATCGCTGGCAAATGACTGATTCCACTAAAGCCACCTAAATTGGGCAAGTTTCCAAACAGGTAATACAGGCTAATGCCCCATGCTAAGGTACCAATAGGCAAGTAATGCCCCGACAAGCGTAAAGTGAGCAAACCTAAAAGCGTGGCAATCAGCCCTGTAATCACCAAACCAGCCATCAAGCCTAGCCAAGGCGATAGCCCCATCTGGGTTGTCAGCACTGCCGTAGCGTAAGCACCAATACCGACAAAGGCAGCTTGCCCAAAAGAGGTCAGCCCCCCTACACCGGTCAACAGCACCATGCCTAACGCAACAATGCTATACAAACCTACATAATTTAATAAAGACAAATAATATTCTGGCAGCACGCGCGGTGCGATCAAAGCACCCATTACCACCAAAATCAAAGGCATAACAACACGACGATGCATTAGTGTTCCTCATCCAGTGGATTGGTGGTTAAAGACAGCCAGAGTAAAAATGGCAAAACCAGCGTGAACACAATGACCTCTTTGTACTGCGAAGCAAAAAAGGTCGCGTAGCTTTCAATTAAACCCACCATAAAAGCCCCTAGTGCCGCCAAAGGATAACTGCTTAAGCCCCCCATAATGGCAGCCACAAAACCTTTTAAACTAATCAAAAAGCCAGAGTCGTAATACAGGGTGGTAATCGGTCCGATCAATAACCCTGAACAGGCGCCAATTAACGAAGATAAGAAAAACGCCGTGCTACCTGCCATGGTAGTTGGTACCCCCACCAGTTGTGCGCCTTCACTATTAAAAGCCGTTGCGCGCAAGGCTTTGCCATACATGGTGTGACCAAAAAACA
>JAAYRP010000142.1 GCA_012518715.1 Alcaligenaceae bacterium
GATACCTTCTTTTCGGTTAAAGACGACCCTATTTTTATTACTCCCGGTTTTGTGGATAACAAAGCGCATTTTGTGTCTTTTTATGGAAACCTATACACCGCCGATTTTAATGGGGAGCAGGTCAAGCTAGAGCCATCCTGGTCCTTAGTTAATGACGAGGATAGAGCCAAAGGTTGGACACCAGGAGGCTATAACCTATTAGCGACTCACGATAAAAATAAACGCTTATATGTGCTCATGCATCCCGATGGAGCTGAGGGAACCCATAAAAACCCAGCTGCTGAAATCTGGGTGTTTGATTTAGTGAAAAAAGAGCGTATTGCCCGTGTACCAGGCTTGGATATTTTATCGTTATCTGTGGATGAGCCAGGTAATCGTTTGCTTGGGATTGATGGGGGCAATGTTCATATTTTTGATATCAGTGCAGCTGAACCTAAGTTGATCCGCACCATTGAAAATGCGGGAGAGGCCGCTTTGCAAGCTGAGCCGCATCCAGCAGTCAAAGGGAGCTAGCTATGGACCCGTTGATACTGTATTTGGTTGCTGCAGCACTGGCTGTGATTCTGCTGACCGGTGCTTTGGATAAGCTGCGGCACTTTAGCGTATTTGAGGGGGCTGTGCTGGCATATCGCTTGATTCCGGCCAGTATAAGCAAAGTATTTGCGGGGGCATTTGTTACGGCGGAGCTGGCTGCAGCTCTGTTATTACTGCTCCCTCATTGGCGTACTGAAGGGGCGTGGCTTGCACTAGGGGTGCTGGGGGTGGCTACGGCTGGCGTTGTGGTGAATCTGGGACGCGGTCATACCGATGTAGCGTGTGGGTGTGGCAATTTAAAACAGCAGTCCGCGGGTTTATCTTGGTGGTTGGTGGGACGCAATGCGGTGCTGTTACTGGCATTAAGCGTGCTGTTTTTGCCTCGCACTGCTTTTATTGAGCGGTCTTTTGGCTGGGTCGATGGACTTACATTTTTTGGGGCCGCCCTCGCTTTACTAGGGTTGTATTTTGCCGCCAATCAGTTAATTGAATCCCATATCAAGTTACAAAAACTCAAGGAGATTTAAATGGGAGCGCTTGTTATTTCAAATGTGTTGTTGTGGGCAGTCATTGTGGCTTTGGTGATTGTGGTGTTGGCGCTATCGCGTCAAATTGGTGTGCTTTATGAGCGTGTAGCGCCGATGGGAGCCTTGACGATGGACAAAGGACCAGAAGTGGGCGATGCGGCTCCTACCTTTGAATTAAATGACCTATTGGGACGCCCACAAACCATTGGTATGCCCTCACCGCATAGCCAGTTACTGTTCTTTTTATCCCCAACCTGCCCAGTGTGTAAAAAACTGATGCCCATTTTGCGCTCCATTGCGAGCACGGAAAAATCCTGGTTGCGTGTGGTGTTAGCGAGCGATGGCGAAATGCCGGAGCATTTAGCATTTTATAAGCAGGCCAATCTCGATCCTTTCCCTTACATCCTATCAACGAGTTTAGGCATGAGCTTTCATATTAGTAAATTGCCCTATGCCGTACTCATGGATGAAAACGGGGTGATTCGCGCTAAGGGGCTTATTAACTCACGTGAGCAGCTAGAGAGCCTGTTTACAGCAAAGGAACTGGGGGTAGCGTCGATGCAGGACTATTTGCGTCATGCCGAAACCAATCCAGCGGAGCTCAATGAGTTAAATATTTCACGTAAGGAGAAAAACAATGCATTGGTTGGATAATTTAGGCGAACAGATTTCGCGGCGCTTAGCGCACCGCTCATCACGTCGTAGTGTATTGGCGACATTAGGTAAGTCACTGGTGGCTACTGCGGGTGTGTTGCCTGTGCTACCTGTAGCGCGCGCGGCGAATCGATCACCCGGGCTGGATATTTCTGAAGTCAGTGACGAAGAGATGAACTCTTGCGACTACTGGCGTCATTGTGCGGTGGATGGCTTCTTATGCTCATGTTGTGGGGGGACCGCAAATACTTGTCCTCCTGGGACAACGCCATCACCGATTTCTTGGGTGGGCACGTGTCATAACCCGCATGATGGTAAGGACTACCTAGTCAGCTATCACGATTGTTGCGGTAAAACCGCGTGTAACCGTTGTGCATGTAACACGCAAACTCGCGAGCGTCCCGGCTATGAGTTTTTCTTACATAATGATGTGAACTGGTGCATGGCAAATGAAAACAGCACCTTCCACTGCACTACCTCCGTATTAATTGGTCTAGCGAAAAACTAATACCAAAGGGCAAGCCTTTTTGTGCTTGCCCTCTTAAGAGGAGACAAAAATGAAAGCGTATTTATTTACAGCTTTGGTGGGAGCGTTGTTCATATTGAGTCCAGCTACACAGGCAAAGCGTCCTATCCCAGCGACTAACGCAGAGCAACTGGCGTATTTTTTAGGTAATGAAGGAGCCTATAAAGACTATATGTTGCAGTGCGCAGGCTGTCATCGTTTTGATGGGAAAGGTGCAGAAAACCGAGGGATTCCTAGCTTTGTGAATTCGATTGGTTTATTTACACGTCTTCCTGAGGGGCGCTCTTATATGATTCGTGTGCCCGGTGCTGCCCAGTCACAGATCAATAATGATGAGTTGGCATTGGTGCTGAATTGGATTGTGGCGAATTACAGCCCTGAAGAATACCAAAGTGGCCATTACAGGCCATTTACTGCGGCAGAGGTCGGGGCATCACGTCGCCATCGTTTAGCAGATGTGGCCGCAGAACGCGCTCGACTAGAACAAATAATGCAGGAAAAAGGGTGGCAGCCAGCGAATTACCTTTATGGTCGAGCTGGGCGCTAATAGGCGTGCTAAGGGTTTATCTGCGTAGGCGATTTGGGGCTAAAAGCAGTATAAATAACAAAGATAATCATAAAAGGCTGCAATGTTGAAGTGACGAGGTAGCCATGTTATTACACACATCACCCGTACAATTTCACTCACTAGACGATTGGCGCACGTTTATTGACCAAACCTTTGTGCCCCTTGAAGTTCAAGTGCGGGGGCGGGGAGGGTTAGTGCCACAAGCAGGGCATTGTGCTGTTGGGCCACTTTCTATTACTGAATTACACATTAGCGCAACTACCGTTGTGCGGACGCCGGCCTTAGCAAAACGGTCTGAACAGGCCATCTATAAAGCATCTTTACAGCTACAAGGTACAAGCGAGATTATTCAAAATAACCGTCGTGTGACCCTGACACCTGGGCATTGGGCCATGTATGACACGACGCAGCCCTATACTGTGCATGTGGGCGATGATGCACAGTTTTTGGTGCTTATGATCGAACCTGATCTACTCAGCATGTGGCAGCCTTACTTATCGGTTGCATTAGCACGTAGTTTTGATACACAGTCAGGGTGTGGGCACTTGGTGCGGCAAATGCTAAAAAGCATTATTCGTCAACCACAAACCTTTTCTGACACTACCGCTGACAGCGTTGCGCACGCTTTGATTCAGCTCATGGGGGCGCAGCTAAGTGAACCGTTTCTTGCGGATACTCCCGAGCCGCAAACTGTGCGTGAAATTCAACTTGTAAAAATTCAGCACTATATTCAACAGAACCTGCATCGCTCCGATTTAAACGTAGATAAGTTGTGTCAGGTTTTTAGGTGCTCGCGGCGTTATTTGTATAACTTATTTGCTCTACAGGATTTAGCTCCAGCAGACTATATACAGCGTCAGCGTTTAATAAGCAGTTGTGAGCGGTTGGCTGATCCAAGCTATCAGCGGCCGATTGCGGAGCTTGCCTACCAGCATGGGTTTAAAGATGCCACCGCCTTTAGTCATGCTTTTCGGCGTCGTTATGGGGTGTCGCCGACGGTATGGCGTCAGCAGCAGCTCTCTCAGGCTGTGATGTAACGCGTAGTGCCAAGCTAATAAAACGATGAAAAGCACGGGCTTGCGGCTTATTGAATACCGCCGGTTGCCAGGTCATGACATAGGGCCACTCTAAATCTAAAAAACGCGCTCCCACAGGCATGCAAAGTTGTTGTTGTGCCAACAGAGGCTGCACATAGGCGTATTGGGCCAACATGATGCCATGCCCAGCCTGAGTCGCGGCAAGTGCTTGGTGCGATAAACTAAACGTAAGCCGAGGGGGAGGAGGGGTAATTGGTTCTGCTTGAGCATAGTGAGCAAACCAGTTTTCCCAAGAGGGTGGGGAGCTAAAACGCGGTTGCCAATCCACCGCAATAAGAGGGTGTTGACACAAATCCGTCAGTTGATGGATGGGGTGATTAGCGATTAGGCTAGGGTGACACACCGGCACGACCCGATCTGTAAAAAGCGTTAGATAATGTAGGTTCTGAGGGATAGTTTGCGCATAAGTAAACCGAAAATCCACCCGCTCATTGGCGTAATCAGGCTCGTGATGTGATCCATGCAAGTGCAAACGCACCACTGGCTCTTGGGCTTGTTGCCAAGCGTGGAGTCGCGGTAATAGCCAGTCATTTAAAAAAGAAGGCAGCGCACTAATGTGTAAGCTGCGTTCTTGTTCATCAAGCAATAGTTGTGTTTGCGCTTCGCGTAGCTGCTCAAACGCTTCTGTACAACGCTGATGAAAATCCACCCCAGCGGCAGTAAGGCGCAAACGTCGGCCCTCTTTAAAAAATAACGCCGCACTCAGGTGTTTTTCTAGTAGTTGGAGCTGTTGGCTCACCGCACCGGTGCTAATTCCTAAGCGGCGTGCCGCGTCTTGAATACTTTCACTATGGCCGACCGTTTCAAAAATTTGCAACGCACGTAGTGGGGGCAACGTCTGCATACTCACCACCTATTGTTTAGAAAAACTAAAATAAAAAGCAAAATTTATTAGATATTATTGTTTTATCATCCGGTTATCTACTCTTATTTATGCTTCCATTACTATGTTCTTAGAAAATGCTTGGTATGTTGCCGCCTTATCGACCGATGTGAGCCGTCGTCCTTTTGCGGTAAAAATGTTGAATCAGTCGTTGGTATTGTTCCGTAAACAAGATGGCACGGTGGTGGCCTTAGAAGACTCCTGTCCCCACCGTCGTCTTCCGTTATCCATGGGACGCGTACAGGGTGATACTATTGAGTGTGGCTATCACGGCTTACGTTTTGATTGCTCGGGAGCCTGTGTGGGCGCTCCCACCGCAACAGATATTCCCCCCACCGCTGTCGTGCGCCAATACCCGGCTGTAGAAAAATATGGGGTCATTTGGGTGTGGATGGGTGATGCCCAACAAGCCAATGCAGACGATATTATCCAAATTAAAGAATGGGATGATCCCAACTGGGGTGTTAATCGGGGCGATGCCATGGAGGTCGCTTGTAATTATCTCTATATTACGGATAATCTTCTTGACCCCTCACACGTAACGTGGGTTCACCAAAGCTCATTTGGTAGCCATGATTTGGTAGGAGTGCCGCTGGAAGTCACCGAGGCCGACAACGGAGTAACAGTTTGGCGCTGGTTGCGTGATATTGAAGTGTCTCCGTTTTACAAAAAATTTGTGAAATTTGAAGGTAACTGTGACCGTAAACAGCAGTATGAAATGCGCTACCCCGCCCATGCCGTAATTCGTGCTATTTTTACGCCAGCCGGCACCGGTAGTGACGAGGGGGATTTTCATCCTGATGTGTTCTTGATGGACTCGTATAACTTTTTGACGCCTATTGATGAAAAGAACACGCGTTATTTTTGGTTCCAGCTACGTAACTTTAGTCCAAATGACGAGGAGGTCTCGCGTATTTTTAATGAAGATGTGCGCGCAGCGTTTCACGAAGACAAGGTGGTGCTCGAAGCGGTACAGCAGGGTATGGATGCCAAAGGCGCTCGTTTGAGCTTGCCTTCGGATAAAGGCGCCTTGTTATTCCGTCGACGTATGAGTGAAAAAATACGAGCAGAAAAAGCCTAGCTATTCACGCTTTTGGTTTAATACTGTAATCTAGTGTGTATAACTTGATTAATTGATGTATTAACCGTTTTTTAAGCAGGGTCATCGTCACATCATGGATTCTCACACCCCTTATACGTTTTCTAATCGGGCTAATCAGCTCACCAGCTCCGCTATTCGAGAGATCCTAAAGGTCACCACTCGACCTGAAATCATTTCTTTTGCGGGTGGTCTGCCCTCAGCTGACGGTTTCCCTATTACTGAACTACGCCAAGCCTTTGATACGGTACTGGCTAATGATGGTCGTGCCGCGTTGCAGTATGGTCCTACCGAGGGTCACACCCCGTTGCGCGAGTGGGTGGCACAGGACCTGAGCACCGAGGACGTCAACATCGATGTGAACGAGGTATTGATTGTCTCTGGTTCACAGCAAGCATTAGACATGCTTGGCAAGCTATTTATCGATGTGGGTAGTAAAGTTCTAGTGGAATCGCCCACTTATTTGGGCGCGTTGCAATCCTTTTCTATTTTCGAACCAGAATACGTGGCAATGGACACGGACGATGGCGGTTTAATCCCCGCCGAGGTCTCTACAGCCAAAGCGGCTGGTGCCCGCTTTTTGTACGCTCTGCCTAACTTTCAAAATCCCACTGGGCGCACTATGAGCGAGGCACGGCGTCAGGAACTCGTCGAGCGTTGTGCTACCGCGGGCATCCCTATTATCGAAGACGATCCTTACGGAGAACTACGCTACAAGGGCACACCTCAGCCGAGCTTGCTCCATCTGGGTCGCAAAGCCGGTGCTACCGTGGTACGTTTAGGCTCGTTTTCTAAAGTCTTAGCACCCGGATTGCGCCTAGGTTATATTGTGGCGCCAGCCGCGATTATCGATAAACTGGTCCAAATCAAACAAGCCACCGATTTGCACTCGCCCTCGGTGACACAAATGGCAGTGTACGAAGCCGTAAAAGGTGGGTTTTTACAGCAACATTTGCCAACGGTACGCGACTTGTATAAACAACAATGCCAATACATGTTGGATGCTATGGCGCAGCATTTCCCCGATAATGTAAAATGGACACGCCCCGAAGGGGGGATGTTCTTATGGGTAACCTTGCCTGAACACATGGACTCGCAAGACCTATTGCACAAAGCCATCGAGCGCAATGTGGCTTTTGTGCCAGGCGAGCCTTTTTATGCTGCCGGCGAACCCAAGCGGAACACGTTCCGTCTAAGCTTTGTGACGGTTTCCGAAGATCGTATCCGTGAAGGGATTGCGATCTTAGGCCAACTCATTCGCGAGCAAATGTAATTGGTTCATTGAGCATGAGCAGCCGTGCTTTGTCACGGCTGTTTGTTTTTGAGCGGTCTGATTATGCAGCCTCATTTTCCTTCTCCTTTTGATCCCTCTCGTCCAGATCTGGCAGATATGCGCCCCAATGATTGGGTGGCGCGCTGGCTACCACCGTCTTGGGGGC
This sequence comes from Alcaligenaceae bacterium, assembly GCA_012518715.1. GTDB lineage: Bacteria > Pseudomonadota > Gammaproteobacteria > Burkholderiales > Burkholderiaceae_B > Paenalcaligenes > Paenalcaligenes hermetiae. The sequence continues at coordinate 7,328 of JAAYRP010000142.1, forward strand.
CGTATGCACGACTTTGCCGCTTAGATCGTCCTGTAGGCACGTGGTTAACGTTGTTGCCTTGTATTGCCGCCCTGATTCAAGCGGCAGGGGGCTGGCCGGATCTTTGGCGGCTTTTTATTTTTTCTTTCGGTGCGTTGTTGATGCGCGGCGTGGGCTGCTGTTTTAATGATATTTTTGACCGAGATTTTGATCATCAGGTTGAGCGCACTCGCTTTAGACCTTTGACAAGTGGACAGCTAAGCCTTAAAAACGCGTGGATTTTTGTTTTTGCTCAGCTCGTCATTGCCGCCTTATTATTATTGGCGATCAACAGTTACAGTCGTTGGCTTGCTCTGTTGTTATTGCCTTTAGTGGTCATTTACCCGTTATGTAAGCGTTTTACGCATTGGCCGCAAGCGGTGCTTGGTATTGCTTTTAATTGGGGCATGTTGATGGCGTGGTCGGATACGCAAAACACGGTGCCTTTAGCCGCTATCGCTATGTGGGCGGGGGCGGTAACGTGGCAAATTGGCTACGACGCGATCTATGGCTACATTGATATGGAGGACGACCTAAAGCTTGGTCTTAAATCCGCGGCAATTCGCTTTGGTGATCAGGGCAAAGTGTGGTTAAGCGGTTTTTATGGGGCGAGCGTATTGCTTTGGATATGGGCAGGTTATGCCATGGGCATGCATTGGGCATACTTTGTGGTTATGGTGGGGATTGCACTGCACTTAGCGTGGCAAATCTATCAGTTTGATCCCAAAAAGCGTGAATTAGGCCTGCCGTTGTTTAGAGCAAACATGACGGTTGGTGTGCTTTTAGTCATAGCGGCTTTAGGTGGCACACTGCTGTAAAAGGGTGGGTCTCATCATAGAACCATGTAAAATGACGCCTGATCCGGTGCTTGCCAGATCAATTGAGATTGAGACAGTCCGCCCAGTGGGGCGTTACAAAAAAGGTGCTTTATGCCAACCACAATGGAAATCATTGCAACCATACTGTTTGCAACGGCAATTATTCATACGTTTTCGGTCCCCGTCTTTGCGCGTTTAGCTAATAAGGGCGGGCCTCATGCTGGCCTTTGGCATATGTTGTCCGAGGTCGAAGCCGTTTTTGGTGTGTGGGCGTTTATTTTAATTGTGTTTATCTCTGTGTTTATCGGCCTAGATCAGGCGGTTGAATACATGGATACACGTAATTTTACTGAGCCAGCTTTTGTTTTTGCGATCATGGTGGTCGCAGCGAGCCGCCCCATACTAGAAATGGTGTCTAAGCTTGTCAAAGTCATTGCTAATGTTCTACCGATTCGTAATGAGTACGCCATGTTCTTTGTCACCATGTCCGTGGTGCCACTTTTTGGTTCCTTAATTACGGAGCCAGCAGCGATGACACTGGCGGCCTTGTTATTAAGGGATCAATATTTTAAACGCTCTGGTAGAGCAGTCTTTAAATATTTCACTATTGGGGTTTTGTTTGTCAATATTTCCATCGGTGGGGTACTGACCTCGTATGCGGCTCCACCCGTACTCATGGTGGCGCAAACCTTTAATTGGGACACGGCCTATATGGC
>JAAYRP010000143.1 GCA_012518715.1 Alcaligenaceae bacterium
ACATAGACTTAGGGCAAACTGATCGGTTGGTTGTACTACATGTTCAAAAATTGCATGGGGATGAGGTTGATGTCGCAATCTAATTTCGGCACTAAGCTGATTACGATCAATAATGGTTTGTGCGCAAGCCAGTGCTTTTTTATCAATGTCTGTACCCACAAAAGACCATCCGTATTCGGCCTGTCCGAGCAGAGGGTAAATACAGTTAGCCCCTACGCCTATATCTAAAACACGCACAGCTGAACCGGTGGGAATGGTGCCATGTGAATGCGCAAGTAAATCCGCCAAGGCATGAATATAATCTGCGCGGCCGGGGATAGGTGGACAAAGATAGTTTTCAGGAATATCCCAGTACACCACCCCATAATCACTTTTCAATATAGCTAGATTAAGGAGCTTGACTGCACGTGGGTTTGCAAAGTCAATGGTGTAACGCCCGGAAGGATTGAGACGGGTAAAGGATTTGAGCTCAGGGCAAACCGTATATAAGCGTTTAAAATCATAATGACCACGATGACGATTGCGAGGGTGAAATAACGACATAATAGAAAAACAATAAAAAGCGCAGTACAGAGTAGCACGAAGGATACAATAGTCTTCTCTTTACGCATAGGATAAAGCGGTGAATATTCGGTTTTTAGAAACCTTTGTTTGGGTGGCGCGCTTAGGTAGTTTTAGAGCTACCGCGAGTAAATTGCATATCACGCAAGCGGCGGTATCGGGGCGTATGGCGGCACTGGAAGCTGATTTAGGCTGTGTGCTGTTTGAACGCCACGGTCGTTTGTTACGGTTAAGTCCAGCAGGACAGCGGCTACTTCATCATGCTGAGCATATTTTACACGTCGAGCATGAATTACGAGCTGAGTTAGCCGCGCCAACTGTATTGCGAGGGCGCGTGCGATTAGGTGTCATGGAGTCCATTATCTATACGTGGTTCCCATTATTTTTACAACAGCTTCAAAAGGAACACCCTAATGTAGAGCTTGAGTTAACAGTGGAGTCAAGTCGACGCTTACATGATTTATTAAAGCGAGGCTTAATTGATGTAGCGTTACAAACCGATCCTGTGATTGAAAAGGGGATTCGTAATGCTCCTATAGGTAAATTTAAGATGGCGTGGATGATGGCAGCGGGTGTGGATCCTGCTCCTGCAACCTTGGCTGAACTATTAGAAAACTGGACTGTGGTGACTTTTCCTCGTCATTCTCAGCCTCACTTGTTTTTACTGGAGTTACTCGAGCAGCAAGGGCTTGAGCTAAGGCCACGTATTCATTTTGTGTCGTCTATAGCAGCGGGGTTGCAGCTATTACAAGCGGGTGACTGTGTAGGAGTGATGCCTTCTGCTGTTTTCCGTACGCAAATAAAACAAAAACAGTTGTATAACGCCGTGCATTATCCACCGCTGCCGGATATGCAGCTAGTGGCAAGTTGGCGGCCCGAGCCAGTTTTTGCCATCTTGTCTACGATAATAGAGTTAAGTCAGCATGCAATGGATAGTTATGCAGCTTTACACCAGGATGCTATCGCCAGTGGAAAACCTGCAGTTTTAGTTGGGTAATCGGGGTTTTCCCCATTCGTGCTTGTAGAAAAGACGGCTTTAGCTCAAGCCTAGACTTTATTTAGTATTGATAACATTTTCTTATCAATATGCATAAAAATAAATCGCTTGAGTTAGCGCAATTATCTTAGCAAACTAGTGACAAATTATGGTTTATTAGGGTCTTTTCATGCAGCACGCGAACGACAACAAACAAGTAAAACTAAATAAATGGCAGTTTTGGGTAGATCGAGGGGGTACGTTTACGGATATTGTGGCTAAGCAGCCAGATGGTCAGCTGGTTACTCATAAACTGTTATCAGATAACCCAGAGCAATACCCAGATGCCGCATTAGCTGGAATTCGTCGTTTATTAGGTGTGGCTTTAGATGCGCCGATACCTACAGAAAGTATTGAAGCGGTAAAAATGGGCACGACAGTAGCGACGAATGCTTTGTTGGAGCGCAAAGGGGACCGCACCGTATTGTTCATCACGCAGGGTTTTAAAGACGCCTTGCAGATTGGTTACCAAGCGCGTCCTCAGTTGTTTCATCGTCATATTGTCAAACCTGAGTTGCTATATCAACGCGTAGAAGAGGTAAAGGAGCGTGTGCTTGCCGATGGCACGGTAGAGCAAGCGCTGGACGAGGCACGCACCATTGAGCAATTGCAAGCTGCTTATGATGAAGGATTTCGCTCTATTGCTATTGTGCTGATGCATGCTTACCAGTTTGCTGAGCATGAGCTACGTATTGCGGAACTGGCTCGTAAAATGGGTTTTGAGCAAATCTCGGTCTCCCATCAGGTGAGTGCTTTGATGAAAATTGTGGGCCGAGGCGATACCACTGTAGTGGATGCTTACTTATCGCCCGTGTTACGCCGCTATGTTAACCGTGTGGCGAGTGAGCTTGATGATGTGCGTTTGATGTTTATGCAATCGAATGGCGGGCTAACAGCGGCGAATCATTTTCAAGGTAAAGATGCGATCTTATCTGGACCGGCAGGTGGGATTGTTGGCATGGCGCATATTGCTGCGGCTATTGGTGCAGATAAGTTAATTGGGTTTGATATGGGGGGAACATCCACCGATGTTTCTCACTACGATGGACATTTTGAGCGACTCTTTGAAACGGTGGTAGCGGGAGTGCGTTTGCGTGCTCCCATGATGAATATTCATACCGTTGCGGCTGGGGGTGGCTCAATTGTGCATTTTGATGGACAGCGTATGCGGGTCGGACCACATTCAGCAGGCGCTTATCCAGGGCCTGTGGCCTATCGTAATGGTGGACCGTTAACGGTGACTGACTGTAATGTCATGCTAGGAAAACTACAGCCCCAGTTTTTCCCTACTATTTTTGGCCCCAATGCAGATCAGCCATTGGATAACGAGATGGTGCAGCAAAAATTTGCTGAACTGGCAGAGGATATTTATGCGAAAACGGGGGTGCGCTCGAGCCCAGAACAAGTGGCAGAGGGCTTTATCCAAATTGCGGTCGCGAATATGGCCAACGCAGTCAAAAAAATCTCCATTGAGCGTGGTTATGATGTAAGCCAATATACACTGGTTTCTTTTGGGGGGGCTGGTGGGCAGCATGCCTGTTTGGTGGCCGATGCACTTGGTATGTCACGGGTATTGATCCATCCCTTTGCGGGGGTATTATCGGCCTATGGAATGGGCTTGGCGGATATTACAGCGATGCGTGAAAGCAGCATGGAAGTCCCCTTAGTGCAGAGTGCTTTGGCGGATTGTGCGCAACGTATTGATACGTTGGCACAACAGGTTAAAGAAGAGGTATTACGCCAAGGGGTACGAGAAAGCCATATTCAATTGATTCCGCGTGCTCATGTGCGTTACGAGGGCACCGACTCGGCGTTGATTGTGAATTTTGACACGCTAGAGTCTATGCAGACACAGTTTAACCAGGCGTATTTGCAGCGTTATAGCTTTTTAATGCGAGATAAGCCGCTGATTGTAGAGGCTGTGTCAGTAGAGGCGATTGGTAAAAGCGGCGAGGATTTAGTTCCTACA
>JAAYRP010000306.1 GCA_012518715.1 Alcaligenaceae bacterium
CCTTTACGTGCCCCGTGGGTAGAAATAAAGTACTGAAGTACGTTTAGTCCTTCACGGAAGTTAGCCGTAATTGGGGTTTCAATAATGGAACCATCTGGCTTAGCCATCAAACCACGCATCCCCGCCAACTGACGAATCTGCGCTGCTGAACCACGCGCGCCGGAGTCTGCCATCATGTAGATGGAGTTAAATGACTCTTGACGAGTTTCATTCCCCTGGCGATCCACAACAGGTTCTGTGGCAAGCTGCTCCATCATTGCTTTACCCACCTGGTCACTGGCTTTACCCCAAATATCCACTACGTTGTTATAGCGCTCTTGGGAGGTTACCAAACCAGAGGAGTACTGCTTATCGATTTCCTTGACCTCGTTCGCCGCTTTATCCAAAATGGCGGTTTTGGCATCGGGCACCAGCATGTCGTTCATGGCAATAGAAATACCACCACGTGTGGCCAAGCTAAAGCCCGCTTGCATGAGCTTATCAGCAAAAATTACCGTAGCACGCAGCCCGCAACGACGGAACGATTGGTTAATCAAACGCGAAATTTCTTTTTTCTTCAGTGTTTGATTAAGAAGATCAAAGGATAAGCCTTTAGGCAAAATCTCGGATAACAGGGCACGACCTACCGTAGTCTCTACACGACGCTTTGTTGCGACCCATTCGCCCTGATCGTCTTTGCTGTACTCATCCACTCGTACTGTGACGCGCGTTTGCAGCTCAACCTCGTGGTTGTCATACGCACGCTGTACTTCGCTCACGTCAGCAAAGAACATGCCTTCGCCCTTACCGTTAATGCGGGAACGAGTTGCATAGTACAGACCCAACACGATGTCCTGTGAAGGAACAATAGAGGGCTCACCGTTAGCGGGGAACAGTACGTTGTTCGAAGCCAACATTAATGTACGTGCTTCGAGCTGAGCTTCGAGGGACAACGGTACGTGTACCGCCATTTGGTCCCCGTCAAAGTCAGCGTTAAAGGCCGCACAAACAAGCGGGTGCAACTGAATGGCTTTACCTTCAATTAAGACCGGCTCAAACGCCTGAATACCTAAACGGTGCAAAGTTGGTGCACGGTTTAGCATAACTGGGTGCTCGCGAATCACCTCTTCAAGAATATCCCAAACAACGGGCTCTTGGTTTTCTACGAGCTTTTTAGCGGCTTTAATTGTGGTTGCCAACCCCATCATTTCCAAGCGATTGAAAATAAAGGGTTTAAATAACTCTAGCGCCATGAGCTTAGGCAAGCCACACTCATGCAGTTTTAGCTGAGGACCCACAACGATCACGGAACGACCGGAGTAGTCAACGCGCTTACCTAACAAGTTCTGACGGAAACGACCGCTCTTACCTTTGATCATATCGGCCAAAGATTTGAGCTGACGTTTGTTGGCTCCGGTCATGGCTTTACCACGACGACCGTTATCTAATAACGAGTCCACTGACTCTTGCAGCATACGTTTTTCGTTACGCAAGATAATGTCAGGGGCTTTGAGCTCGAGCAAACGCTTTAAACGGTTATTACGGTTAATGACACGACGATATAAGTCGTTCAAATCCGATGTCGCAAAGCGACCACCGTCTAGGGGTACCAACGGACGTAGCTCTGGAGGTAAAACAGGGAGTACCTCTAGGATCATCCATTCGGGCTTGATACCCGATTTTTGGAACCCCTCTAAGACTTTTAGGCGCTTAGAGATTTTTTTGATTTTAGCGTCCGAACCGGTGGCTTTGAGCTCAGCACGTAATGTCTCAACTTCGCGGTCGATATCAATCGTGCGTAATAGCTCACGTACCGCCTCCGCGCCCATCAGGGCGTGGAAGTCATCACCGTACTCTTCGGTTTTGCTCATGTAGTCATCATCGGACATGATCTGACCGCGTTTGAGCGGAGTCATTCCAGGATCAATGACGCACCATGCCTCGAAATACAACACGCGCTCGATATCGCGCAATGTCATATCCAACACCATACCTAAGCGGGATGGGAGGCTTTTCAAGAACCAAATATGGGCTACCGGACACGCCAACTCAATGTGTGCCATGCGCTCACGACGCACCTTGGATACGGTAACCTCTACACCACATTTTTCGCAGATTACACCGCGATGCTTTAAGCGTTTGTATTTACCGCACAAACACTCGTAATCTTTGGTTGGACCAAAAATCTTAGCGCAAAACAAACCATCGCGCTCGGGCTTAAACGTGCGGTAGTTAATCGTTTCTGGCTTACGGACTTCGCCGTAAGACCAGGAGCGGATTTTCTCAGGGGAGGCAACGCCGATGCGGATTGCATCGAATTGCTCTTCCTGATTCACTTGCTTAAAGAGATTTAATAGAGCTTTCATTATTTACGCTCCAAATCCATGTCAAGGGACAAGGATCGAATTTCTTTGACCAATACATTAAAGGACTCTGGCATGCCAGCATCAATGACGTGATCACCCTTGACAATGTTCTCATAAACCTTAGTACGGCCGGCAATGTCATCGGATTTCACCGTGAGCATTTCCTGTAGCGTGTAAGCGGCGCCATAAGCTTCTAGAGCCCAGACCTCCATCTCACCAAAACGCTGACCACCGAACTGCGCTTTACCACCCAGCGGCTGCTGAGTAACGAGCGAGTAAGGACCAGTAGAACGAGCATGCATCTTGTCATCGACCAAGTGGTGCAATTTCAAGAAGTGCATATAACCCACCGTGACTGGACGCTCGAACTTCTCACCCGTACGTCCATCGTACAAAGTGATCTGCGTACGGTCTTCTGTGAGCTGCAGTTTTTCTGCAATATCATCTGGATAGGCTAACTCTAGCATGACCTTGATTTCTTCTTCGGTCGCACCATCAAACACAGGAGTAGCCAATGGCAAGCCCTCGCGTAAGTTATGCGCCATTTCAAGGATTTCATCATCCGTGAACGAAGAAAGATCCGCTTTTTGCCCCGTTGTGTTATAGACCTTGTCCAGGTACTCACGAATTTCCGCTACCTGAGCGCCTTTTTCTTGCTCAAGCATTTCGTTAATTCGATGACCAATACCTTTGGCTGCCCAGCCTAAATGAACCTCAAGCACCTGCCCAACGTTCATTCGTGAAGGCACCCCTAAGGGGTTCAACACAATATCAACAGGCGTGCCGTCGGCCATGTGTGGCATGTCTTCAACAGGTGTAATGCGGGAAACCACCCCTTTGTTACCGTGACGACCAGCCATCTTGTCACCCGGCTGCAAACGACGTTTTACAGCTAGGTAGACCTTGACCATTTTCAGTACCCCTGGAGGCAACTCATCACCCTGTGTGAGTTTTTTGCGCTTTTCTTCAAAAGCCAAATCAAACTGGTGACGTTTTTGCTCTAGAGAATCTTTGGTGTGCTCTAGCACCACGGCATGCTCTTCGTCTGCTAGACGAATATCAAACCACTGCCAGCGGTCTTCTAGACTTGCAAGATATTCGGCGGTGATTTCCGAGCCTTTGGTCAAACGACGTGGACCACCGTTAACGACTTTACCGATCAAGAATTTTTCGATACGGTCAAATGCGTCGTCCTCTACAATGCGAAGCTGGTCATTTAAGTCTTGGCGATAGCGACGTAACTCATCGTCGATAATGGACTGAGCACGCTTATCACGCTCTATACCCTCACGCGTAAAGACCTGAACGTCAATAACGGTTCCTACCATGCCCGAAGGGACACGCAAGGATGTGTCTTTTACGTCAGAGGCTTTTTCCCCAAAAATAGCACGAAGTAATTTTTCTTCGGGAGTTAGCTGGGTTTCACCTTTAGGCGTTACTTTACCAACCAACACGTCATCCGCACGCACCTCGGCTCCAATATAAACAATACCGGAGTCATCTAAGCGGTTTAACTGTGTTTCTGACAGGTTACTAATGTCTCGGGTAATTTCCTCGGGCCCTAATTTGGTATCACGTGCAACAACGGTTAACTCTTCGATATGCACCGAAGTATAACGGTCATCAGCAACGACTTTTTCCGAAATTAAGATCGAGTCCTCAAAGTTATACCCGTTCCACGGCATAAAGGCGATCATCATGTTCTGCCCTAATGCCAGCTCACCTAAGTCAGTTGAAGCCCCGTCTGCCAATACATCACCACGTGCAACCACATCGCCACGTTTGACGATAGGACGTTGGTTAATGTTGGTATTTTGGTTAGAACGTGTGTACTTGGTGAGGTTATAAATGTCCACACCGATTTCACCCGCCATGTTTTCGTCATCGTTCACACGAATCACGACACGGTCGGCATCCACGTGATCCACAACCCCACCACGACGTGCTTGTACCGTTGTGCCGGAGTCAACCGCCACGGTGCGCTCAATTCCAGTACCCACTAAAGGTTTCTCTGGACGCAAGCAAGGTACAGCCTGACGCTGCATGTTCGCGCCCATCAAGGCACGGTTCGCGTCATCATGCTCAAGGAAGGGAATCAAAGAAGCCGCTACTGATACAATCTGCGACGGTGCAACGTCCATATACTGTACGTTTTCAGGTGCAGTCATTAGCGTTTCACCCGCTTCACGACAAGCAATCAGCTCATCGACGAAACGTCCCTCGTCATCCAACTCCGCGTTCGCTTGCGCAATGATGTAGTTGCTTTCTTCGATCGCAGACAGATACACGATTTCATCTGTCACACGGCAGTTGTCCACTTTACGATACGGAGTCTCTAAGAAACCGTACTCATTCAAGCGGGCATACAATGCCATGGAGTTAATCAAACCAATGTTTGGACCCTCGGGGGTTTCAATAGGACATACTCGACCATAATGCGTGGGGTGCACATCTCGTACCTCAAACCCAGCACGTTCGCGCGTCAACCCACCAGGACCCAAGGCCGAAACACGACGCTTATGCGTAATTTCGGATAAGGGGTTGGTCTGGTCCATAAACTGCGACAGCTGGCTTGAGCCAAAAAACTCTTTCACCGCGGCAGAAATAGGACGTGAGTTGATGAGGTCATGCGGCATCAAGTTTTCGCTTTCAGCTTGACCTAAACGCTCTTTGACAGCACGCTCAACCCGGACTAACCCAGCACGGAACTGGTTTTCCGCTAGCTCCCCAACACAACGCACACGACGATTACCTAAGTGATCAATATCGTCGATCTGACCTTTACCGTTACGCAAGTCAACAAGGACTTTAATCGTATCAACAATGTCCTCGTCGGTTAGTGTCATCGGCCCAGAGGTATCCTCGCCTCGACCTAAACGGCTGTTGACCTTCATGCGACCAACACGAGACAAATCGTAGGTTTCCTCGCTGTAGAACAGACGCTGGAATAAGGCTTCGACAGCCTCTTCGGTTGGAGGCTCACCTGGACGCATCATGCGATAAATCGCAATACGAGCAGCCATTTGGTCAGCCGTATCATCGGTGCGCAGGGTCAATGAGATATAACCACCTTGATCAAGGTCGTTAATATAGAGGGTTTCAATTTCACGGATATTAGCGGCACGCATTTCGACCAACATGGTTTCCGTGATCTCATCATTAGCTTTAGCGATGATTTCACCTGTATCAGGATTCACCACATTTTTTGCTAATGTGCGACCCACTAAGGATTCCTCAGGGATCGAAATGTAATCGATTTTGGCTTCGTCTAATAAACGGATATGACGGGCATTGATACGCTTGTCTTTTTCAACAATGACGTTACCATCGCGGTCTTTAATATCAAAGCTCGCCACTTCACCACGCCAGCGTTTGGATACAAACTGCAGGCGGCCGCCATCATCTTGGAGTTCAATATGATCGAACTCAAAGAAATGTGCCAAAATGGCTTCTGGTGTCATACCAATCGCTTTAAGCAAAATGGTAACAGGCATTTTGCGACGGCGGTCGATACGGAAAAATAGAATATCTTTAGGATCGAACTCAAAATCGAGCCACGAGCCACGGTAAGGAATGACGCGCGCAGAAAATAGCAATTTCCCTGAGCTGTGCGTTTTACCCCGGTCATGTTCAAAAAACACACCAGGAGAACGGTGTAACTGGGACACAATTACACGCTCAGTACCGTTAATGACAAAAGAACCGTTTTCTGTCATCAAGGGCAACTCGCCCATGTAGACTTCCTGTTCTTTAATTTCCTTGACGGTAGGTTTGCTTACCTCGCGGTCCATAATGACCAAACGTACTTTGGCACGCAAAGGTGAAGCATAAGTCAAGCCCCGCATTTGACATTCTTTGACGTCAAACACAGGCTCACCTAGCACATAGCTAACAAACTCTAGCCGTGCCATTTGGTTATGACTTACAATAGGGAAAATGGAATTAAAAGCTTCTTGCAAACCTTCGTTTTTACGTTCCGAAGGTAAGACGTCTTTTTGAAGGAACGTCTTGTAAGACTCCAACTGTGTTGCCAATAAATAAGGAACCTGCTGGACGTCTTCACGTTTGGCGAAGCTCTTGCGTATGCGCTTTTTTTCGGTGTACGAATAAGGCATGAGCACTCCGACTCAAGGGTTACACGGGCCGTCAACCACGACCCCGGTTTACGACTCTAGAAAAC
>JAAYRP010000300.1 GCA_012518715.1 Alcaligenaceae bacterium
CGCAGCCGCTCGGCTGGTTCAAGGAGCCGGTGGAATCCGCGGACCAGCTGCAGGGGCTCAAGTATCGTACGGTCGGGCTCGCGGCCGACCTCTTCCAGTCCATGGGTGCGGCGGTCACGCAGTTGCCGGGTGGCGAAATCGTGCCCGCCATGGAACGCGGGGTTCTGGACGCCTTCGAGTACAACAACCCGACGTCCGACCGTCGTTTCGGCGCCCAGGATGTCGCCAAGAACTACATGATGGGCTCCTACCATCAAGCCAACGAAACCTTCGAGTTCATCTTCAACAAGGACATGTTTGAGGATCTGCCCGACGAGCTGCAGGCGATCCTGAGGTACGGAGTGGAAGCCTCGGCCACCGCCAACTACTCGAAGGCGATGGATCTTTATTCGTCGGATCTCCAAGGTCTGATCGACGAGCATGGTGTCAATGTGCTGCGTACGCCCGACTCCATCATGCAGGCGCAGCTCGATGCCTGGGATCAGCTCCTGGAAGGCCTCACGCAGGATGAATTCTTCAAGAAGGTGGTCGAAAGCCAGCGCGACTGGTGCGAGCGGGTCGTGTTCTATGACTTGATGGCGGGCGCCGACTACAAGCGAGCCTATCAGCACTACTATCCCGGCAAGATCGACTTCTGACGCCAGCGTTAGGGAGCGAGCGGGGGCGGCGGATTCTGCCGCCCCCGTTTTCTGGCAAGTAGAGTGGGGGCCGGCCGGTGTTAGGCTTCATTACCTTTATCGATAAGATTTCGATGTGGTTTGGTAAGGCGTTTGCCTGGCTGATTGTTTTGATGACGCTGGGTGTGAGCTACGAAGTACTGGTTCGTTACGTGCTGGGCCGCCCGACGCCCTGGGCCTTCGATATCAGCTACATGATGTACGGTAGTCTGTTCATGATGGCCGGTGCCTACGCTCTCTCGCGAAATGCGCACGTGCGGGCCGATTTCATCTACCGTCTTTGGCCGGTTCGAACGCAAGCGACGATCGAACTGATCCTCTATATTCTCTTCTTTTTCCCCGGTGTTCTGGCGCTCATCTTCGCGGGATGGAAGTACGCGCGCTCTTCCTGGCGCTATATGGAAGTCAGCCAGTTCAGCCCTGCCAACATACCCATCTTCCAGTTCAAGACCCTGATCGTGGCGGCGGGCCTCCTGCTCTTCATTCAAGGCATCGCCCAGGTCTGCCGCTGCATCGTCGCGATGAGGACGGGGGAGTGGCCGCAGCAGGTCGAAGACGTCGAGGAGCTCGAGGCCGTGCTCTTGTCAGAAAGGGACCGCGGCGCGGTCGCTGACCTCATTGGGGATACCAAGCATGTCGGGCTCTCGGGGTCCGAAGGACAGGGTCGATGACGGATCCACAAGTTGCCATCCTCATGCTGGGGCTGTTCATCTTCCTCATCATGTTGGGATTTCCGATTGCCTTCACCCTGATGGGGATGGCGGTCGGTTTTGGGTACTACGCCTACTTTGACGGCCGCCGCATGTGGCGCGCCTATGATCGCGCCATAGAAGAGGGAGCGGGCTTCTTCGAGCAGATAGAGGCCTACATCGGCGCCTTTCTGAACAACCGAATATTCGATCTTTTCGTCAACCAGACCTACTCGGTCATGGCGAACGATGTGCTCACCGCGGTGCCGCTCTTTCTCTTCATGGGCTACATCGTGGAGCGGGCGAACATCGTTGCGCGCCTCTTCGGCACCTTGAACATCGCCGCGCGCAATCTCCCTGGATCGATGGCGGTGGCCTCGCTCATCACCTGCGCCCTCTTCGCGACGGCGACGGGCATCGTCGGCGCCGTGGTCACGCTAATGGGGCTGCTTGCCTTCCCGGCGATGCTGCGGGCGCGCTA
>JAAYRP010000144.1 GCA_012518715.1 Alcaligenaceae bacterium
GAGGTATCTGTTTAAAGTGCTGGCGTAATAAAAACACCCCAAAAGCACTGGCCATATACGGCAGCCCCATACCCAAAATGGTATCCACTAAACCTAAACGAGAAACCATTGCATAGTTTTCTACGATCAAAACTTCGGGCAAAATAAAAAGCTGCAATAAAATAATGCTAAATAATAAATCGCGCCCCCTAAAACTAAACCGTGCAAAAGCAAAAGCCGCCAAGGTGCACAGGACAAACTGTCCGACTAAAATCACCCCGACTAATACCGTGGTATTAAACAAATACTGCAACCAAGGCGCTTGCTGCCAAGCCGTTTTAAAATTACTAAGGCTCCAACCTTGGCGCCAGTCCCACTGTAATGCGGCCTCTGGCGTTCTAAACGCTGCCCACACAGCAAAAAAAAGGGGAGCTATCCACAAAAAGGCTAATAACCAAGCGCCTATCTGATCGATAAACGCCCCCCATGCTCTGGGTCGTACACCTGTTACCGTGACTGATGTCTTCATCGCACCCTCTTATTGGTAATGCGCTCGGCGCTCAATGAAACGGAACTGCAAAACCGCCACTATTGCCAGCAACACGACCAGTAGCACGGTCATAACCGCCGCACTGGGTTTGTCCATATATGCAAAGGCCATCTCCCATATCCAATACAGCACTAGCTTAGACGCATTGTTTGGTCCGCCCTTAGTCAGAATAAATAAATGGTCAATCAGCTTTACTGAATTAATCAACGCATTAATCAAAATAAATAACGTTGTCGGCATCAACAAGGGCCATAAAATACGGCGCCCATATTGCCAACGCGAAGCGCCCTCTAGCCGTGCCGCGTCTTTTAACTCTGGGGCAATAGCTTGTAAAGCCGCCAAATAAAAGATCATAAAAAAGCCGGCTTCTTTCCAAATCGTAACTACGACCACAGCCCAGAGTGCTGTTTCAGGTTGACCTAACCAGTTTGTGCTTTCCATACCAAACAAAGCGGTCATCCGGTCCAGTACCCCAAGACCAGGGGTATAAAAAAACAACCAGAGATTAGCCGCCGCAATCATGGGTAGCATAGTGGGCGTGAAATAAGCGCTGCGCACCACAGCACGTAAACGCATGGACTGATTAGCCCATAATGCCATCAATAAGGCCAAAGCCATGGATATGGGAATGGTTGTCACGGCATACCAAAAATTGTTACTAAGCACCTGCCAAAACACCGGATCAGCCAATAAATCCTGATAGTTTTCTAGCCCTACAAACTGTGGCGCTCGTCGTGAGCTCCCTTTACTAAGCAGACTAGCCCACACGGTCTGTACAGTGGGAATCAACGCAAACAAACTAATTAAAACCACCAAAGGGGTCAACATGAGCCAAGCATAAAGCGTTTGTTGCCCCTGTATCCGTGATGAGCTAGCCATAACCCGTACTACTCTTAATTATTGATAATCTCGCAACAAGCGTTGCGCTGCCTGCTGAGCCTCATCTAAAGCGGCTTGTGGGCTCTTGCTTTCTGTAATCGCTGCTTGCACCGCATTAGAGACTAACTCGCGCACACGAGCGGTTTCATAAGTAGCAAACTCCGGTACCGCCACCTCTAACTGATCGCGTGCAACGAGGGCCTGAGGGAAATCTTGCCCATAGGTTTTTAATTCTGGCGTATCATAAGCCGCAGGGCTCGTCGCCACATAACCCGTTGCAATAGACCATTGGGCAGCGCGTTGCGGCGCCGTCATCCAACGCATAAAGTCTAACGCTGCCTGCTTTTGCGCTTCGTCAGCCCCTTTAAACAAATAAAAATTGCCACCACCTGTTGGTGATGCCTGCTGCTTTTTACCTGGCAGCATGGCTACCCCAAAATCAAAACCAGCCTCTTTTTTAACCGCGGTCAAATTACCAGTGGTGTGCCACATCATCGCGGTTTGGCCTTGTACAAAAGCCTGACGCAAGGTGCCCCATTCGATGGTCCCCTTAGGGCTAACTTGATATTTAGTCGCTAAATCACGGAAGAAAGTAAGCGCTTCTACCGCCTCGGGCGTATTCAAATACACCTCCGTCCCCTCTTCGTTCATTAGCTTTTGGCCATTTTGAATCGCCAACGCTTGAAACATCCAATAGGGGTAGCCCGTTGATGGAATCATTAAGCCATATTGCTTATCTTTAGTCAGAGCTTGTGCTGCAGCAACCATTTCATCCCATGTTTTAGGCGCAACCTCGGGATCTAAGCCTGCAGCTTTAAACGCTTCTTTGTTGTAATACATCACAATGGTAGAGCGCTGAAAAGGAATCCCCCATACCTTACCTTCGATCGTGCCATTAGCCATTAGTGCAGGATAAAAACTTGTTAACCACGCTTTTTCCTCATCCGTTTTAGCAATATCACTAAAAGACTCAACCAACCCCTGCTCAACTAAGTCATGCGCATCTAAAGCGCCTAACACAGAAAGTTGAACGGACTCGCCCCCACGTAGCGCTGACAAAGCCCGCACTCGTGTTTCATCATAATTACCGGAATATACTGCTTTGACAGTGATCTCCGGATTTTCTTTTTGAAAATCAGCAATCAACCCATCCATTACCTCTGTTAAAGGCCCACCCACAGAAATCGGGTAGTACATGGTCAGTTCTGTTTTAGCCATTGCACCGGCACCATAAGCCATAGCAAACGCACACGAAGTGGCATAGACAAGCTTTTTTAGCATGATCGTTTATCTCTCAAAAAATTACCGTTTATGCACACTGTGCAACGGCCAAAGAAGCATCCCAAGACGACACGACCGGAAGACGTTGCCCTGAGGTGATATCAAAAAAATGTGAATTACGTGGCTCCCAATGCAAACTTAACCGCTGTCCAGATTCATAGGACTGCTTATCTGCACTATGAATAATGAGGGTATTCAGGTCGGGAAGCTGCACATAAATATAAGACTGAGCCCCCTGAAACTCTTGTTGCAACACCGTAACCTGTACAAAATCAGGGTGCACAGGAATCAAACGTAAATGCTCTGGACGCACCCCAATCACACAATGCGGTAAAGCAGAAGACTGCATAAGCATCCAATGCGCCGCAGGTAACAACTGACTATCGATCAACATCATCGGAGGGCTTCCGATAAAACCTGCAGCAAACGTGTTTTCTGGTTGCTCATACAACTGTTGTGCGGAACCTTGCTGTGCAATACGGCCCGCGTTTAAAAGCACCACATGATCAGCCATGCCTAATGCTTCAGTTTGATCATGAGTGACATAAACCACTGTCATTTCTAACCGTTGTTGTAAAGCTCGGATTTCATGCCGCACGCTATGGCGTAACTTCGCGTCGAGATTAGATAAAGGTTCATCCATCAGACACAAATCATGCCCAGATACAATACTCCGTGCCAATGCAACACGTTGACGCTGCCCACCAGAAAGCTCCCCCGGCTTGCGATGTTCCAAGCCACCAAGGTTGGTCAGACGCAATGCATCTTGTAACCGACGATCACGCTCGTGCTTATTGACCTTTCGCACACTCAAACCAAAAACAATATTTTCTGCTACGCTTAGATGAGGAAATAACGCATAGGATTGAAACACCATCGATAAACATCGCTGTGCGGGTAAGGCA
>JAAYRP010000145.1 GCA_012518715.1 Alcaligenaceae bacterium
GTGATTTAAAAATCATTATTACCTCGGCAACCATTGATGCAAAGCAGTTCGCACAGCATTTTGCTATTGATGGCAAACCTGCACCCATTATAGAGGTTTCAGGGCGCTTATACCCAGTGGAAATTCGCTATCGACCCATTTTAACCGATAAGGTTGATGAGACGGGGGAAAATAAAAACACAGAGGAGCGTGATCTTAATGATGGCATCATTGATGCGGTACAAGAGTGCCAACGTCTGGGAAGCGGTGATATTTTGGTGTTTTTGCCGGGTGAGCGTGAGATTCGCGAGGCGGCAGAAGTTTTACGTAAGCAAGCGTGGATAGGTACGGAAATCTTGCCATTGTATGCGCGGTTAAGTCATGCTGATCAAGCTCGCATTTTTAAACCTCAAGGAAACGCTCGGCGCGTGGTACTTGCTACGAATGTGGCGGAAACATCGTTGACAGTACCTGGCATTCGCTATGTGATTGATAGTGGCTTAGCGCGGGTAAAACGTTATTCGTGGCGTAACAAAGTAGAGCAATTACGTATTGAGCCCATCAGTCAGGCTTCCGCTAATCAGCGCGCTGGTCGTTGTGGGCGGGTAGGACCAGGTGTGTGCATACGCTTGTATGATGAGGCGGATTTTAAGCAGCGTGCTCCTTTTACCGACCCGGAAATTTTACGCTCTTCGCTTGCTGCTGTGATTTTACGCATGAAGGCGTTACGCTTGCATGATGTGGAGTCCTTTCCTTTTGTGGATCCGCCATCAGGGCGAGCCATTGCCGATGGCTATCAGCTTTTACAAGAGATTGGTGCGTTGGATGAGCAACGACGCTTAACCAAAGTGGGCCGAGAATTAGCGCGTTTACCGCTGGATCCACGCATTGCGCGTATGATTTTAGCGGCACGGGATCAGCAGTGTCTGAGCGAGATGTTAATCATTGCTTCGGCCTTATCTGTGCAGGATCCACGTGAACGCCCCTTAGAAAACCGCGATGCCGCGGAGCGTGCCCACCAAATGTTTGTGGAAACGCAGTCAGAGTTTTTGTCTTACATCAAAATGTGGCAATGGTATGCGGAGCAAGTAAAAAGTCGGCTCTCGCATCGTAAACTAGCTGCTTTACTGAAAGAGCGCTTTTTGTCTCCCATGCGTTTTAGAGAGTGGCGCGAGGTACATAAACAATTACACCAGCTGATTCGGGAACAAAATTGGCGCTTTAATGAAACGGCAGCGACGTATGAGCAGATTCATCTTTGTTTGTTGACCGGGCTCATCGGTAATATTGGCCACAAGTCTGAAGAAACGAATGTTTATCAGGGCACGCGCGATATTCGTTTTTATATTCATCCTGGCTCGACGCTTGGAAAAAAAGCAGGGCGTTGGGTATTAGCGGCAGAGCTTGTTGATACCACACGCTTGTATGCACGCTGCTTGGCTCGAATTGATCCAGTTTGGGTAGAGCGTGTCGGACACCATCTATTAAAAAAAACGTGGTCCGATGCGCGTTGGGAAAAACGCAGTGGTCGTGTAGTAGCTAATGAAAGAGCCACCTTATATGGGCTCACGATTTATAGTGGTCGGCGTGTTCACTATGGGCGTATTAATCCACAAGAAGCCCGTGAGATTTTTATTCGAGACGGCTTAGTGGCAGGGGAAATACAATCCACCTTACCTTTTTTAAAGCACAATCAGCAACAAATTGAAGCCATAGAAAAGTTAGAACATCAATCCCGCCGACCCGATATTCTTGTGGATGATGCGCTGATTTACGCTTTTTATGACCAACACATTCCTGCCGATGTTTATCAAACCGCTACCTTAGAGCGTTGGTATAAAAAACTACCCAAAGATAAAGCGCAAGCCTTACTGTTGAGTCGCGATCAGCTCATGCAGCACGAGGCAGCAGGGGTGACGACGGATGTGTTTCCACGAAATATTGAGTGGAAAGGGGTAAAGCTGAAAGCCGATTATCATTTTGAGCCAGGCTCGGTGCGTGATGGCTTAACCGTTACGGTGCCACTATTTCATTTAAATCAACTGGATCAAGCGCGTGCAGATTGGTTAGTGCCAGGGATGCTTAAAGAAAAAGTGCAACAGCTGTTGCGCTCTTTACCGCAACGTTTACGGCGCGCGATGGTGCCTTTGCCTGATTATGCTGAAGGCTTCCATCAGCGTTGGTTTGACTATGCGCAAAAGCCAGTTAAGCCGCTTATTGACGTGTTAATCGATGACGTGTGGGCTCAGAAACGCGTGCGCTTGCAGCCATCCGACTTTAAGCTTGAAACTTTACCTAACCACTTGTTCATGAATTTTAAAGTGATAGATGAACATGGGCGTATGCTATCAGGGGGACGAAACTTAGATAAGCTTAAAGCCGAACATGGTCAGGCGGCGCAGGCCTCATTCCAAGAGGTCGCGGTACAGGATAAGTCCGTAGCCAAAGCCTTAGACCATGATCAAATCACCTCATGGAGCTTTGGAACCCTGCCTGAAATACTTGAAATTCGGCGTCGGGGGCAAGCGGTGATCGGTTACCCCGCTTTGGTTGATAAAGGGGGTTATTGTGAGCTGGATGTATTTGATGATCCTGCGGCAGCAAAAAGGCAGCATCAGGTTGGTTTGCGTCGCCTTTTTCAAATCGCATTGCGCGAGGCCGTGAAGTTCCAAGAAAAAAATCTCAAGTCTCTTACGCCCATGGCATTGTTATACATGAGCTTAGGGACGCAGGAGGATTTGCAGCGTCAGATCATCGATGCGGCGATAGATCAGTCTTGTTTAATGGCGCCTTGGCCCACGGATGAGGCTTCATTTTTACAGCGTTTAGAGCAAGCGCGTCCACGCTTTGGCTTAATCACCCAAGAAATCGCTAAGCAAACAGGGATCATTTTACAAGCTTGGACGGAAGTGTTGCGTAAACTGCCTACGATTAAAACGCATACAGCAGCTTATGAAGATTTACAGCAACAGCAGCAGCGTTTGATGCATAAGTGGTTTGTGCGGGATACGGACCCTCAACAGCTACAACATTATCCGCGTTATTTAAAGGCGATGTGGGTGCGTATGGATAAGCTTCGAGCGGATCCAGCGCGCGATCAGCGGCTATTGGGTGATATTTTGCCATGGCAAACGAAGTACTTACGCGCTAAAGTGGCACTTAAGGGCGCGGAGGATCCTCAGTTAGAGCGTTTTATGTGGATGCTCGAAGAGCTTCGTGTCTCCCTCTTTGCCCAAGAGCTTCGTACCCCGATGCCCATTTCTGTTAAACGTGTAGAGCGTGCTTGGCACGCTATGCAATACTAAAACATGCTTATGACTTCCTCTTCCATACCCTTTGTGCATTTACGTAGCCACTCTGAGTTTTCAGTGGTGGATGGTATTACACGTATCCCAGCCATGATTCATAAAGCGGTGCAATATCAGCAACCCGCTTTGGCGTTAACAGATTTGGGTAACCTGTTCGGTTTAATTAAGTTTTATAAAGCCGCGCGTAAAAGTGGGATAAAACCTATCGTAGGCAGTGATTTATATCTAGAAAACGAAATTGATAGGGATAAGCCGTATCGTGTGGCTGTATTGGCCATGAATCACGACGGGTATTTAGCACTGTGCGATATTTTGACCAGAGCATGGTTAGATAACCAATATAAAGGTCGTGGAGAGGTGAAACGCGAGTGGCTGTGGCATCAGCCCAGTTTGATTTTACTATCAGGGGCTCACCAGGGGGATGTAGGGCAGGCCTTACTTTCTGGAAATATTGAGCAAGCCTGGGCGTGGGCACAAGAGTGGAAAGCCCATTATCCTGATCGCTATTTCTTAGAGTTACAGCGTGCTGGTTTTGATGAGGAAGAGCGCTATATTCAAGCGGCAGTGTCGTTAGCTGGGGATATGAGCTTGCCGGTGGTAGCCACGCACCCGATTCAGTTTGCGGAGCCAGATGATTTTCGGGCGCACGAAGTGCGGGTTTGTATTGCCGAAGGCGAGCAGCTCGCCAACCCGAGACGGGTACGTCGCTTTACGCCAGAGCAATATTTTCGTAGCACAGAGGAAATGCAGCAGCGCTTTGCGGATATTCCTTCTGCGTTGCTCAATACGGTAGAGATTGCCAAGCGTTGTAACGTAGAGCTT
Source organism: Alcaligenaceae bacterium (assembly GCA_012518715.1). GTDB lineage: Bacteria > Pseudomonadota > Gammaproteobacteria > Burkholderiales > Burkholderiaceae_B > Paenalcaligenes > Paenalcaligenes hermetiae. Next base: position 4,110 of record JAAYRP010000145.1, read on the forward strand.
AAGCTCGGTAAGCCGCATTTGCCGGATTTTCCTACTCCCGATGGCATGAGCTTAGCCGATTTTTTAGTGCATCAAGCCGAAGAAGGTTTACAAGTGCGCCTTGCTCAGTTATATCCTGATCCGACCGAGCGCGCCCAACATCAGGCTGAATATCAAGAGCGTTTGCGTTGGGAATGCAAAACCATTATTGATATGGGCTTTCCTGGCTACTTTTTGATTGTGGCGGATTTTATTAACTGGGGTAAAAACAATGGGGTGCCGGTCGGTCCCGGTCGTGGTTCGGGTGCGGGCTCTTTGGTGGCGTATTGTTTAGGCATTACCGACTTGGATCCGCTACGCTATGACTTGCTTTTTGAGCGCTTTTTAAACCCAGAGCGAGTCTCCATGCCTGACTTTGATATTGACTTTTGTCAGGATAACCGTGAGCGTGTGATTGACTATGTGAAACACAAATATGGTCGGCAGGCCGTCAGTCAGATTGCGACCTTTGGTACGCTAGGAGCCAAGGCTGTTATTCGAGATGTGGGTCGAGTATTGGAGTTACCGTATGGTTTGTGTGATGGCTTATCTAAGCTGATTCCATTTAGTCCAGCAGATCCGTGGAGCTTGAGCCGAGCGCTAGCAGAAGAGCCTGCTTTTAAAGAGCGCTACGAGACGGATGAAGAGGTTAAAGCATTAATTGATTTAGCAAAACCGCTCGAAGGCTTAACGCGTAGTGTCGGTATGCACGCGGGTGGTGTATTGATTGCGCCAGGCAAACTCATCGATTTTTGTCCTTTGTATCGTCAACCAGGCGAGGATGCAAATGCGGTTTCGCAATATGATAAAGACGATGTGGAAGATGCCGGCTTAGTGAAGTTCGACTTCCTTGGCTTGCGCAACTTGACCATTTTGGATTGGGCCGTGAAATATGTACGGCAATTTAACGAAGACAAAAAAGATTTTGATTTAATTCAGTTGTCTTTGGATGATCCGGGTGCCTATAAGGTATTGTGCGACGGTAATACAACGGCTGTATTCCAGTTAGAGTCGCGAGGCATGAAAGAGCTACTGCGAAGCCTGCGCCCAAGTCATTTCGAGGACATTATTGCAATGTTGGCTCTGTATCGACCAGGCCCCTTAGAGTCAGGGATGGTAGTGGATTTTGTTAATCGCAAACATGGGCGAGCAGAGGTCGATTATTTTCATCCCGATCTTGAGCCGGTACTCAAAAGCACCTATGGGGTGATCGTGTATCAGGAACAAGTGATGCTGATCTCTCAAATTATCGGTGGATATTCGTTAGGGGGGGCGGACTTATTACGGCGAGCCATGGGTAAGAAAAAGCCCGAAGAAATGGCGATGCACCGAGAGATCTTTGAAAAAGGAGCGGTGGAAAAAGGTTACGATGCCAAATTGGCTGTTAAGCTTTTTGATCTCATGGAAAAATTCGCAGGGTATGGCTTTAACAAAAGTCACTCTGCAGCTTACGCTTTGATTGCTTATCAAACGGCTTGGCTAAAAGCCCATCACCCGGCCGAGTTTATCGCTGCCACCATGCTATCGGATATGGATGACACGGATAAGATGCAGGTCTTTTGGAAGGATGCTCTGGCAAACGGTGTCACTGTTTTACCACCTGATGTTAACGCATCAGAGTACCGATTCATTCCTGTCAAAGATGAGTACAGCGCGCAAGGGAAACCTCCGCGTACCATTCGCTATGGTCTAGGCGCTGTAAAAGGAGCAGGAGAAGCGGCCATCCATGCTATTGTGGCTGCCCGCCAACAGGGTGGTCCATTTAAAAGCTTATTTGATTTTTGTAAACGCGTGGATCGCTCAGCTCTTAATCGCCGCACCATCGAGGCCCTTATCAAAGCTGGGGCTTTTGATACGATTGATGAAAACAGAGCCGCGCTGTTAGCTACCGTGCCCCGAGCCATGGAAGCGGCAGAGCAAGCCGCACGAAATGCGCATCAGGTATCACTCTTTGATGATGATGCCGGGGATTTGATTGAGCTCGAACTTGAGAAAGTTCCAGCATGGGATTTGCAAACGCGACTGCGAGAAGAAAAAAGCGCTATGGGCTTTTATTTCAGTGGGCATTTGTTCGATGCATGGCGGGATGAGGTGCGACGCTTTGCTCCCAGACCGCTAGCGAGTCTTGAGCCTTCTCGTGAGCCGCAGTGGTTTGCGGGGGTACTGTCTGGGGTGCGAGTACGTATGACACGCCGGGGGCGTATGATGATCGCGGCCTTAGACGATGGTTCGACCCAGCTTGAAGTCACCATTTTTAACGAGGTCTTTGAGCAGCACCGCCAGCGTCTTAAAGAAGATCAGCTCATTATAGTAAAAGGTCGTGTTAGTCACGATGATTACTCAGGTGGGCTACGCGTGTCTGCGGATGAGATCTATGATTTGCAATTAGCGCGTGAGGCTCGCGCTCGAGCGCTTAGCTTACATTTGTCTGCTGAGCATTGTCAGCTGGATAAGCTGCAGCAGCTGTTAAATCCTTTTCGAGCAGAACCAGAAAATAATATCCCTGGGGTCTTGGTGGAATTACAACTTGATCAAGGGCATTATGTTTGTACTGTGCGGCTGGGTACGGAGTGGCGTGTGCGTTTGGCAGACACGCTGCTTGAGCAATGTCAACAGTGGCTAGGAGAGCATGCTGTGGAGATCAGTTATTAAATGAAACCCTTGAAAATTCTTTATACCGAAGCGGCAACCGGTTACGGTGGGCAAGAGCGTTACATTCACCGTTTGATGCGGCAAATGCGAGCTGCTGGTCATGAAGTGCATGCTTTGTGCCAGTCGGACGCACGATTACGTCAATATCTGGAAGCAGAAGGTTTTACTGTACACCTGTTCTCCATGGATAGTGGTAGTGATTTTTGGCGCAATCTTTTAGCGTTACGACGGCTCATGCAAGAGCAGCATTATGATGTGGTCAATACAAATAGCCGCCGTGATACGATTCATGCAGGGGTAGCGGCTCGTTTAGCAGGGGTGCCTTTGGTCGTACGAACACGGCACTTAGCACGGCCAGTGGGGTCGTTGCTTTCTTACCGGTGGGTGCCGCATCGTGTGATCGCTGTCAGCGAGTTCGTGCGTCAGCAAATCATACAGCGGGGGATGCCTGCGGAGGCGATCGATGTCGTGTACCCTGCCGTTGCTCTTCCAGACCCCTTGCCTAAGCAGCGGTTACGTCACATGCTTAACTTAAGCACAGACGATATTCTTGTGGGAAGTATTGCCGTTTTGCGCAAAGAAAAAGGGATGCAAGAGCTCATTCAAGCGATGGCTCCGATTATTCGTGCGCGTACCGATGTGCATTTAGTTATTATTGGGGGTGGTGCTTTACAAACGCAACTGGAGCAGTTTGCTCAGCAACTAGATGCCGATGCCCAAGTTCATTTTCTAGGGGAGCAACAAGATATCTCTGAGCTAATAGGTGATTTGGATATTTTTGCGTTGGCTACCTATTTAGAAGCCTCTGGCACCGTGTTTGCCGAGGCCGCTGCCGCAAAGCTTCCTACTATCGGTACGCAAGTAGGTGGGGTGCCCGAAATGCTACTGCCAGGGCAAAGCGGTATGTTGGTACCTTTGCATGATATCGTGGCTTTACGACAGGCTCTCCAGCGTTTGATTGATCAACCTGAGCTACGCAAACAAATGGGGCTGGCGGGTTATGACTACGCGGTGACAGAGCAGCGTTTTAGCTTAATCACCATGCAAAAAAAGACAGAGGCATGCTACCGCCGCTGGTTGGAGCAGAGACAATGATTAAACCGTCTGTTCCTGTGTTGATGTATCATCATGTGCGACCGGAAGGTGGCATGATAGCTTGTACACCCGAACATTTCGAGGACCAATTACGCTGGTTACAAAAAAACCATTATAAAAGTCTGACCTTAGATGAATTTGCACAGCACCTACAGGGTAAGCCAGTTGGCAAGGCCGTCTTGATTACTTTTGATGATGGTTATTTAGATAATTGGGTATATGCTTTTCCTTTATTAAAAAAATATGGTTTTCATGCAACGATATTTTTGGTGACCTCATGGCTACAGCACGGCGCTGTACGACCCAATACAGAAAGCCAAGCCCCCTTACCTGATTGCCCTGAACACCGGGTGTGCGAGACGCTTATTGCACAGCAGCGTAGTGATGAGGTTATTTTGCGTTGGTCAGAAGTACAAGCCATGCGCGAATCAGGGTTGGTCGAGTTTCATAGTCATACTCACACGCATACTCGTTGGGATTTACGTAATGACGTAGATAAAAATGAAAAAATGCGTTGGGAATTACAGGCATCGAGGCAGACACTAAGGCAGGAATTAGGTGGTGTGTCATCTCACTTGTGTTGGCCCCAAGGCTATTTTGATGCCGATTATGTACGCATTGCGCAAGACCTAGGTTTTGTTTATCTATATACGACTCAGCCTTTTGGGAGAAATACCTCTGCTACTTCTCCTGCATATATTCATCGTTTTGCTGTACGCAATCGGCCGGGGAAAACGTTAGGCAAGCGTATTCGCGCTAGTCATCATCCTCTGATTGCTCCTTTTTTTAACTCTTTTAAACAGTGGCGTCGTGCACGCCGTCTAGCCTGATGTTATCAGTCATTATTATCACCAAAAATGAGCAGGCGCATATTGCGGAGTGCATCGCCTCTGTTTCTTTTGCTACTGAAATTATTGTTTTGGACTCTGGCAGTACGGATGCTACCTGTCAAATCGCTCGAGA
>JAAYRP010000146.1 GCA_012518715.1 Alcaligenaceae bacterium
CGGTCTGCGCGCCCCCACTGGAAATATCAATGCCCTGAAAGCTAACCCCAGCATTTGCCAAAGCAAAAATCGGCATCACTAAAAAAGATACCCAAGGATGAAGCTGCATTTGCACACGCGCTACGGGAGGCAACAGTTCTCGTTGTGCCTGACGAATATTCGCGATGGATTGCAATAGCACGGTTTCATCCGTGTCCGGTTTTTGGCTTTGTTGACGCAACTGCTGTAGATTTTTCTCTACAAGCTCTAACGGGTCAGCGGGTAAAGGACGCGCATAAACGGGGGTCATAAGCCCCAAAATCACCCCAGCTAATGTAGGGTGCGCTCCCGTTTTTAATACCCCAAACCATAAAATGGCCCCGGGTAAAATATAAGCATAAGCAGAAGCAATGCCTAAACGCTGCCAAGCGATCACTAACACCACGCCCAGCAACACATACCAAAAACCCGTATAGTCCAAACCGCCAGAGTAGAAAAAAGCGATGATTAGTACCGCCACAATGTCATCAATGATAGCAATGGCGAGCAGCAAAATACGTACATTCGAAGGAATCGATTTGCCCAACAAGGCTAATACCCCCACCGCAAACGCAATATCAGTTGCTGTGGGTACAGCCCAGCCTGCACGTAGCGTAGGGTCAGAGTTTAGCGCCACGTACACAAGCGCCGGCACAATCACCCCACCAGCTGCGGCCGCTAAAGGAAGCGCGGCTTGTCGTAAGTCAGATAGCGCCCCCTGATGAATTTCCCGACGAATTTCCATACCGACGGCTAAGAAGAAAATCGTCATCAGGGCATCATTAACCCAAAAATGCAGACTGTTGGACATGGCCCAATCGCCCAGCTGAAAACCTACCGTTTCAGTCCAAAAGTCATGATAAGACTGTGCATAAGGCGAGTTTGCCCAAATCAAAGCCACTATAGCAGCCAAAATTAAGACAACGCCACCAAAGGCTTCGATATGAACTAAACGGGAGACTTGTTCCGAAACGGACTGACTGATGCGATGGCCAAGAGGAATAGAAGAGGTGTGTTTTTTCATCATCTCTTTAGAATACAAGTGCATAAGCGGCCCGACTTATGCGTTATCTATTTGCCTAGCCCCATGCTAGACAAATACCCGCATAAAGCGTAACGTAATTTATCTGAGTATGCAAACCTCATTCTAGTTTTTTAACTTCATAATGACACGACGACAATGACCAGCTTTAATCCTTGTTTAAGCTGTGGGGCATGTTGCGCCCATTATCGAGTTTCATTTTATAGCGGAGAGCTTGCCGGAGAAGCGTCAAAAGCTGCGTTTATCCTTGGGCCTGCCCCCTTTAGCTCCGCAGCGGCCGCGCTTGGTGTCTGATAAGGAAATACAAATCACTTAACGATCGGCTGGTTTAACGGTGCGGTTAACTAAAATAATACCCAACACCACACACGCCGCACCAATAGCAAAAAAGGCATCCACACGCTCTCCCAGTAAAACCACACCTAGTATTACAGCAAACAAAGGGGTTAAAAAAGACAGTACTCCTAAGCGCGATGCCAAATAATGACGTAACAGCCA
>JAAYRP010000147.1 GCA_012518715.1 Alcaligenaceae bacterium
CAGCTAGCATACCGCTGAAATCGTTGTGATCAGCGTACCAGCGAGAATTCCAGTTACGGTTAACCGCGAGGCGGAACCCAATTGGGTGAACTTTTTGTCCCATTGTGACTCCTTAAGCGCCGACCTTAACCACAATGTGGCAGGTTTGCTTTTCGATGCGGTTACCGCGGCCTTTGGCACGAGCGGAAAAACGTTTCAAAGATTGCGCTTTATCAACCTGAATAGCGGTTACGCGCAACTCATCGATGTCGGCACCATCGTTATGTTCAGCATTAGCAATAGCGGACTCAAGCGCTTTTTTGATAATGCCAGCGGCTTTCTTGGGAGTAAATGTTAGCGTATTCAATGCTTGCTCTACAGACTTGCCGCGAATCATATCGGCAACTAAGCGAGCTTTCTGAGCAGAGATACGTACTCCACGAATTGTTGCTGTGGTTTCCATCGCTTATCTCCGTGACTTCTTGTCCGCAATGTGACCCTTAAAGGTACGGGTCAATGCGAATTCACCGAGCTTGTGGCCAACCATGTTCTCGTTAATGTAAACGGGAATATGTTGACGACCATTATGCACGGCAATCGTCAGCCCGATGAATTCGGGCAGGATGGTAGAACGACGCGACCAGGTTTTGATCGGACGTTTGTCTTTGCCCTCAACGGCAGCCTCTACTTTGTTCAGTAGGTGCTCGTCTACAAATGGGCCTTTTTTAATCGAACGTGACATTTGTTCGCCCCTTACTTGCGCTTGCGACGCGAGACAATCATGTTGTCTGTGCGTTTGTTACGACGTGTACGGTAACCCTTAGTAGGAGTACCCCATGGACTGACGGGTTCACGACCTTCACCTGTTTTACCCTCACCACCACCATGCGGGTGATCGATCGGGTTCATGGCCACACCACGAACAGTAGGACGAATACCGCGCCAACGAGTGGCACCGGCTTTACCAATTTGACGCAAGCTGTGATCTTCGTTACTGACGGAGCCAATAGTGGCACGACAGTCGATATGAACACGACGGACTTCACCGGAACGTAAACGTACCTGAGCGTAAGAACCATCGCGTGCTAGCAATACGGCAGAAGCACCTGCTGAACGAGCTAGTTGAGCACCTTTACCTGGTAGCATTTCAATACAGTGAATGGTTGCACCGATTGGGATGTTACGGATAGGTAGGGTGTTACCAGCGCGGATAGGCGCATCCTGACCGGACAAGAGCGTAGCACCAACTTCTAGACCACGAGGAGCAATAATGTAACGACGCTCACCGTCGGCATAACACAACAAGGCGATATGCGCTGTACGGTTTGGATCGTATTCTAAACGCTCGACTTTCGCAGGGATACCATCTTTATTACGACGGAAATCAACAATACGATAGTGCTGTTTGTGACCGCCGCCACGATGACGTACGGTGATATGACCGTTGTTATTACGGCCAGAGCTACGCTTTTTCTTTTCGAGTAGTGGAGCATAAGGAGCGCCTTTATGGAGCTCGGAATGCACTACTTTAATCATGCCGCGACGACCTGCAGACGTGGGCTTAACTTTTACGAGTGCCATATTAGTTCATCTCCGTAAAGTCGAGTTCCTGACCGTCTTTAATGCGAACGTAGGCTTTACGTTCGTTGCGGCGGCGACCTTCGAAACGACCAAATCGCTTGGTTTTACCGTTTTGGTTTAGAACCTGAACAGACTCGACTTCTACATTAAAGAGCATTTCTACAGCTGCTTTAATTTCGGGTTTGGTCGCATCAGGTGCTACGCGGAAAGCGATTTGCTGATTATTTTCAGCTACCATCGTGGCTTTTTCGGTCACGACTGGAGCTAGGATGACTTGGTATAAGCGTTCGGCGTTCATCCCAACATCTCCTCGATTTGAGCGACAGCCGCTTTAGTGATCAATACGTTTTTGTAGTAGATCAAAGATAAAGGATCGGCATCACGCGGTTCGACCACAGCTACATGAGGCAAGTTACGTGTAGCGAGGTAGACGTTTTCATCGATGCTATCAGTAATGATCAGCACAGACTCCAAGCCTAATTCTTTTAGTTTAGTTGCTGCCAATTTGGTTTTGGGAGCTTCTAGTTCAAAAGACTCAACTACAGAAATACGACCTTCGCGAGCTAACTGAGAGAAAATGGACTGCAAACCAGCACGGTACATTTTCTTGTTAACTTTGTGGCTGAAGTTTTGGTCAGGCGAGTTAGGGAACGTACGACCACCCCCACGCCATAATGGCGAGGATGCCATACCCGCACGGGCACGGCCGGTGCCTTTTTGGCGCCAAGGTTTACGTGTGCTGTAGCTAACTTCAGCACGTGTTTTTTGCTTGCTGTTAGCGCTACGAGCATTGGCTTGGTAGGCAACAACAATCTGGTGTACGAGGGCTTCGTTAAACTCGCGGCCGAATACTACATCGGAAGCCGCAAAAGTAGAAGCTTGACCCTGATCATTCAGGAGCTTGAGTTCCATGATTAGGCTCCTTTAACGGCGGGACGCACAACAACGTTGCCGTTTTTGTGACCGGGCACAGCGCCACGGACCAACAACAAGCCACGTTCTGCATCAACACGCACAACATCTAGATTTTGAACGGTGCGGGTAACATCACCCATGTGACCGGCCATTTTTTTACCAGGGAAAACACGACCTGGATCCTGCGCCATACCGATAGAACCGGGGGCACGGTGAGAGATCGAGTTACCGTGGGAGTTACGCTGACCAGAGAAGTTGTGACGCTTGATCGTACCGGCAAAACCTTTACCGATAGTGGTACCTGTAACGTCTACTTTTTGGCCGGCTTCAAATACGCTGTCGATTGCAATCACATCACCAGGATTGTGATCAGCAATTTTAGCGGGATCTAGACGGAATTCTTTAAGGATACTACCGGCTTCTACCCCTGCTTTGGCAAAATGACCAGCGGCAGGTTTATTAACACGGGAGGCGCGACGAGAGCCATAAGCTAGCTGAACGGCAGCATAGCCATCGACTTCGGGCGTCTTGATTTGGGTGACGCGGTTATTGGACACGTCCAGCACCGTTACAGGTACGGATTCTCCGTCCTCTGTAAAAATGCGGGTCATGCCGATTTTGCGCCCAACAAGGCCCAACCGCCATGCGGCAGGCACAGGTGTCGAGTTCGACATCTTATTCTCCATTCCCGACTGCGATTGGTCGGGGCTAACTTGATTACGCGAGCAGATGATTCTGCACACAAAACCTTCTTGTAACTAATAAATAGCTAAGCATATAAATATAGCATAACTAAAGCCATGTCAACAAGAGCATGACCAAAATAAATATCACAAATACAACGCTTTACGAACCCCGTCGTTTTAAATGGCGCAAGTCGATCATACCGGCTTGGGTCGTTGGATCGGCGATATTTGGGAAGATTTGATGTTTTTGTATTTTCTGAGTCCCAGTAGTGGGGATTTCGTCAATAAAATATAACCACCCAGGCGATTTGTAGTAAGCCAGCTGCTGATGACAATGCTGAAATATGGATTCGGCTAACTGTTGGGCAGCTTCGGCCCCTTCTGCGTCGATCTGATCTGCAAACTCGGGACGCAATTCCACACAAGCCAATACCTCAGCCTCTCGAATTGGGTCTGGAGCCGCTAAGACCGCCACTTGCCGTACTGCTGGGTGTGTTAGGATCAGCGCCTCGACTTCGGCTGCTGCAATGTTTTCCCCAGAACGCCGAATAATGTTTTTATCCCTGTCTACAAAATGCAGCATGCCGTCCTCTTCATCCTGGTACACCATGTCCCCAGTATGAAACCACCCCCCGCGCCACGCTTTTTCTGTAGCCTCAGGATCATTAAAATAACCACTAAAAAAATCCTTTCGTGGAGTGGCCTCTGAATGGCGCACAAGCATTTCCCCTTGTTCACCTTTGGCTACCTCGTTGCCCTCAGTATCCACAATTTTGACCTCCATGCCAGGCACTGGACGCCCAAATGCACGTGTACCGACTTTACGTGGTGGTTCATTTACCGTAAATACTCGTACAATTTCCGTCATCCCCCACAGCTCAATCAAAGGAAAGCCAAATCGCTCTTCAAATAAAGCATGTAACTGCGGCTCTACACCAGCGCCGTGACCAAAGCGCACGCGATGCTGTCGATCTAGTGCTGACTCAGGCTGTTTTAATAACAAAGGAATAATCACGCCCAAATAATGCACAATGGATGCATCGGTTTGTATGACCTCTTGCCACCAACGTGACGGCTGAAAGCGATCACTCTGAATTTGGCAATTTCCTGTTAGCATCATGCAAAAGAAGGACAGAACCGAAGAGTTAATATGAAAGAGCGGCAATGGGTTATATAGCCGATCCTGTGTTTCATGGATTTGAATTAACCCCCCCTTACGTGCATACCAATCACCACTAGCTAACTCATACCGATGAGACAATACGCAGCCTTTGGGTTTTCCTGTTGTGCCTGAGGTATAAAGAATACTTGCCGGTGTGTCTGATTGCACGGTATGCGCTTGTGCTTTTTGCTTAGGAGCAGGTAGTGTCTCGAACTGTGATAGCGGCACAATATGTGGCTTATGAGACGCTTGCTCTACAGCCACCTGCACCGCAACTAAGTATTTATCCAGTACGACCACCAGTTCAGGCTTTGCATGCTCAAACAAATACACCAGCTCTAACGTTTTATAACTTGGGTTAACAGGTACACAACATGCTCCAATATGATTAAGCGCCAGCTTATGAATCAAATGTGCCGATTGATTCTCTAAAAACAAAGCAACATGATGTGGAAAACCATAACCTTGCTCCTGATATATCTGCGCCGTTTGTAAAACCTGTTGCGCCACCTGTGCAAAACTAAGGCTTAACCCATTAGGGTCATAATCCCGATTCGGGTTTTCTGGCACCACAAACAACGGATGGTCGGCGTAGCGATCCGCCGCGGCCAATAATGCAGTACCGATGGTGGTATGTTTTTCAATTTCGATCATATCTCCTCCTTATTGTTCTGGCGTTATTTATTGCTTTTTAGTGTAAATCATAAGCGCATGCCGTTAACGTAAGGGTAAACCTAAATTGTGAATCCTTCTACCCCCGCCTAGACTTAAACACACCTTTATACCTCATTAACACCACACAGATAATCACAATGATAAGGGGACATATGTTGCTCAGGGCTATAGATGCGCTTAATGAATACATAGGCAAAGCGCTATCGACATTAGCGGTAGCTTTTGCTGGCATTATTATCTACGACGTTTTCATGCGTTACGTCTTTCACCAACCAACCCGTTGGGCTTTTGATGTGAGCAAGCAGCTTTATGGATTTTATTTTCTTATGTTGGGGGCTTATGCCTTAAAGCATCAGGCCCATGTACGGGTAGATCTGCTTATCCAACGCTTTTCACCACGTGCGCGTCAAATCACTGAAGTACTCGGCTATTTTCTTTTCTTTTTCCCTTTTAGCTGGGTTTTTCTAACACGTAGTTATCAATTCGCTATGCGCTCCTGGAGCCAGGGGGAAACGACTTACGGCGCCGTCCAGCTACCGGTTTACCCACTAAAAATGGCCATGGTGGTCGCTGCTGTTTTGCTGTTACTACAAGGTATTGCCGAAGTAATTCGTCTTTGTACCACATCGGAGCTTCGTCATGACACCTGAAATCATCGCTTTATGCATGGGTGGGCTGCTGCTACTTGGGCTTTTTATGGGTCACCCTCTGGCTTTTGTTCTAGGTGGCACAGCCGTCATCGGTGCTTTTTTAGCAGGCAAGCCTATGGTGTTAGGCATTGTGGTCAATCGTATTTTTGGTGACGTACTCGATAACTACACCCTAATTGCCATCCCGCTTTTTGTCTTAATGGCACGGTTTTTGTCAGACTCTGAGGTCACCGACAAAATGTTCGAGTCCTTGCGTTTACTAATGTCAAATGTACGCGGTGGCTTAGCATTAGCCGTAGTATTTATTTCCATTTTACTTGCGGCCACCACGGGAATTATTGGGGCTTCTATTACTGTGACAAGCATGATGGCGTTACGCCCAATGTTACGGTATGGCTATTGTCCCAAGCTCACTACGGGTGTAATTGCCTCATCAGGATGCTTAGGGATTCTTATCCCCCCTTCTATTATGCTCATCCTGATGTCTAGCTACTCGCCTCTTTCTGTTGGTGAGCTTTTTGCTGGAGCGCTCATTCCAGGTATTACGCTTGGTTTACTCTATGCCGCCTGGGTTGTTTTTGTCGCTTGGAAAAACCCCGAGCGGGCACCATCTGTACAAACCGAGGAAAAAGTCAGTCGCCACGTCCTAATCAAAATGCTTCTCGTGGAAGCCTTACCCCCTCTTGCTTTAATTTTTGGCATTCTCGGCTCGATGCTTGCGGGCATTGCTACCGCCACCGAAGCCTCAGCCATTGGGGTATTACTTGCTTTATTGATCGTGATTTTTCGCGGTAAATTCCGTTGGAAAACCTTTCTTGGCGCTTTATATGAAACTGGTCGCACCTCTGCCATGATTTTATTTATTGTGGTGGGAGCTACGGCATTTACAGGGGTCTTTAGTATCACAGGCGGTCTTGCCGCTGCACAGGACCTAATGCGTGGTTTAAATATGGAGCCTTGGCTACTTATTTTCGTCATGCTCCTAATCACTTTTATCCTAGGCTGCTTTTTAGACTGGACGGGAATTGTTTTACTTTCTTTTCCTATCTTTTTGCCCGTTGTACAAGAAATGGGCGTAAGCGTACTGTGGTTTGTCGTACTCGTTGCAGTCGTTTTACAGACATCTTTCTTAACGCCACCCTTTGGCTACGCGCTTTTTTACTTACGCGCAATTACCCCAAAATCCATTAAAACCATGGATATTATTACAGGCGTGATTCCCTTTATTGGTTTGATTATTCTTATGTGCTTTTTAGTGGCTTTTTTCCCAAGCCTTGTCACATGGCTACCTCAAACCTTATATGGAAACTAACTCACCACACCGAGGAGACAACAATGAAACTAAAAAAACTAAGCGCTGTATTAGGTGCAGCACTTATTAGCGTTACAGGCTTAGCCCACGCCAAAAAACAAGAGTGGACCATGACCAGTACATGGCCAGCCTCTTTTGAGCTTATTGAAATCGACAAAAAATGGGTAGAGCTGGTTAATAAGCTCGCTGGCGATGAGCTCAAAGTCAACTTTTACGAAGGTGGAGCCTTAGTGCCTTCTGGCGAAGTATTTAGTGCAGTAGAGTCAGGCACAATTGAAGCCGGTGGCGACTGGCCTGGTTACTGGGCTGGTCGCAACCCGGCTTTCTCGGCGCTAGGCACGCACGTTAGTCTATTTAATGCGATGGACTACGCGAACTGGATCCATCAATGGGGCGGTGCCGATATATATAACGATGTCTATGGGCAATTTGGCATGGTATATATTCCTTATGGCATTACCAATAGCGAAGCCGGTTTTCACACAAATAGCCCTATCCGTAATTTAGAAGAATTCAAAGGCAAACGTTTACGTGTATCGGGTTTAGAACAAGGCCGCGTCCTAGAAAGCATTGGCGGCACCCAAGTTTCTATGGCAGCTCAAGAGCTGTACCAGTCTCTCGAGCGTAATGTCATTGATGGTGCTGAGTTCTCTACCCCTAACGTAGACGTTTCAGCCGGCTTGCATCAAGTCACCAAACACTGGACCACTCCCGGTTGGCATCAGTCCTCTTCCGTTTTTGGCGTGATGATCAATAAAAAAGCGTGGGATGCACTCAGTGACACCACCAAAGAAAAGCTCAAGATCGCTGCCGATGCCACGATGCTCTGGTCCATGTCTTATACGGAAAAACGTGCTGCCGATGGCTTGCGTACTTTTCAAAAAGCGGGGGTAGAAATTCATCGCTTAGACCAAGAGGCTTTGGATACCATACAGAACAATGCCCACGAGGTCATGATTGAGGTAGCATGTAGTAACCCCAAAGCAGCTCAAGTCTACCTGAGCCAGGTTGAGTACCTGAATGACTACAAAGACTGGCGTACAGCTTCTATTCCTTATAACTTAGGTCGTGTGATTACTGGACCAGATTTAGAAAAAATCAAAGCTTGCGCCAATAAATAAGCCTTTTTCCGTTATTTCAACCGGTGGCTTAGCACAATAAAAAAGCCGAAAGGATAATCCTTTCGGCTTTTCATTTATTTGATAGAGCATAACACGCTAGCAAACAAATGGAATTACTGCAGAGCGATTTCTACGTCTACACCAGCAGGTAGATCTAAACGCATCAATGCATCAACTGTTTTGTCGGTTGGATCGACAATGTCCATCAAACGCTGATGAGTACGGATTTCAAACTGGTCACGTGCTGTTTTGTTAACGTGAGGAGAGCTCAAAATATCGTAACGACGGATACGTGTAGGTAGCGGTACGGGACCACGAACTACCGCACCAGTGCGTTTAGCCGTATCCACGATCTCGGCGGCGGACTGGTCGATGAGTTTGTAATCAAACGCTTTTAAGCGGATGCGAATTTTCTGGTTTTTCATGTGGAATCCTAAAGAACGAAATAAACGGGGGGATAGCCCCCCGTGTCATCATAAGCCGATAGGCTTATTTGATGATTTTAGCTACCACACCAGCACCAACGGTACGGCCACCCTCGCGAATCGCGAAACGTAGACCCTCTTCCATGGCGATAGGAGCAATCAAAGAAACGTTCATCGCGACGTTATCGCCAG
>JAAYRP010000148.1 GCA_012518715.1 Alcaligenaceae bacterium
CGTCGAGCCCAAGCGTTGTGCTGGTTAAAAGGTTCGGGTAGCCACGCGGCGGGGTAGGAGCAAATCTGCATTTGCCCCCGCACAAATGCTTCGTGCAAAGATAAGACCTCGCCTAAAGGGCGTGTGCCGAGCTGATCTAAAGGGAAGCCACTGCTTTCTAGCGAGGCTTTGGTGGCGAGGCTGCGCGCAAACACCCAGGGCGTACCATGCCCCCGTAGAAATACCTCTCGAACCCACGTGGGGGTATCGGGGGTGACAGCCAGTGCTTGGGCTTCATCATCACGTATGTCAAGCCAACCTTCGGCCAAAGGTTCAACCGCAAATTGCTGTTGGCTGAGCTGTTTGAGCCGTGCTGTTAAGGAACCTGGCTCGAACAGCCAATCGTTTAATACGGGGTGCGGGTGTGGGTCTTGGGACCAGTGAATAGCCATAGTATGTGGGTATCAAAGCAAAAAGCAGCAAAACCCCAAGAATACCACGAGCTCGCCCTTATTTAGGCAAACGGAAAAGCACCGGATCAGGTCCAAGCCGGTTCGCATCATCATGCAACGCAGCAATAGCGCGCATGTCTTCAGCGTCTAATGTAAAATCAAAAATCGCAAAGTTACCGCGGATACGTTCAGGGGTAACGCTTTTACTGATCACCATGTTGCCAAGTTCAATTTGCCAACGTAGCATAATTTGGCCTACATTGCGTTGATGCTTTGCCGCAATTTCCGTTAAAGTTGGGTTATCCCAAAGCGTACCTAACCCCATCGGGCTCCAAGCCTGTGTTTGGATCTGATGTTGTTGATTAAATGCGCGCATGGCGGCTTGCTGAAAACCTGGGTGGAGTTCAATCTGATTAACCACGGGGGTTTCACCGGTTTCGTGGATTAAACGCTCTAGGTGATCTTGGTTGAAGTTACACACCCCAATGTTTTTGATTAAGCCTTCGTCGCGCAGCTGGATCATGGTCTGCCAGGTTTCAACATATTGGTTGATTTTAGGAACAGGCCAGTGGATTAAATACATATCCACATAATCCAGTTTTAAGCGCTCTAGGCTTTGGTAAAAAGCAGTTTTGGTAGCGTCATGACCATGGCTATCGTTCCAGACCTTGGTTGTGACAAAATAATCGCTGCGGGGCAAGCCACTGGCAGCCAGACCTACGCCCACGCCCGCTTCGTTTTCGTAGATGGTGGCTGTGTCGATGAGCCGGTAGCCGGTTTCCAGCGCGGTTTCAATCGCTTGGGGAACGTCATCATTTGGAATTTGCCAGACCCCAAAACCCAGTTGCGGGGCGGTATGGCCGTTGTGAAAAGAAACCAGAGGGCTGACTTGCATGGTTAAAGCTCCTAATTTTGTCTCTTACTAATGAGGGTTGGAATGAGTGTTCATAGTGAAATAAAGCGCCGTACAGTGCCAGAAATTATGGCCTACAAAGGCCAGAAAAAAATCGTTTGCTTAACGGCGTACATGGCTCCCATTGCGCGTTTGGTCGATCCGGCTATGGATTTGATTTTAGTCGGGGACTCTACCGCAATGGTGGGCTATGGTATGCGTGACACCCTAAGTATGACTTTACAGCAAATGGCCGATCATGGTGCGGCCGTAGTTAATAGCACGGAACAGGCTTGCGTGGTGATTGATATGCCTTTTGGTTCTTATCAGGTTTCACCCCAGCAAGCATTTGAAAATGCGGCTTTTATGTTAGCGCGTAGCGGTGCGGCGGCTGTAAAAATCGAAGGGGGGGCTGCCTTAGCACCCACCACGCAGTTTTTGGTGGAGCGGGGCATTCCCGTTCTGGCGCATGTAGGCCTGATGCCTCAGTATGTGAATACCATGGGTGGTTTTAAAGCGCAGGGCATGAGCGACGAGGCGGCAGAGCGTATTTTGGCGGATGCCTTAGCTCATCAACAAGCCGGTGCTTTTGCCGTAGTGGTCGAGGGGGTAGCAGAAGCCCTTGGGCGACGTATCACCGAGCAATTGGCGATTCCCACGATTGGGATTGGGGCGTCGCCTGCTTGTGATGGGCAAATTTTAGTCACCGAGGACATTTTAGGTCTAAGCGGTGGCCGTATTCCCCGCTTTGCTAAACAGTTTGGTGATGCCGCGACCGTGATCCAACAAGCGGCGCAATCCTACGCGGATGAGGTACGAAATGGTACTTTTCCTACTTTAGATCATTGTTTTGGCGTAAAAAAATCTGCCAACTCTTAACAAAGTGTGTTAGGGAAATTACCCGTTCGCTCCTTATCTATACGTTGTAACATGAATCTAACTGGATAATAGGGCAGTAGTGTGCTGCTAAACAGGAGAAAGATGATGCGAAAACGGTTTAAAAAATCCTTCTTTTCCAATGGGCTTCGTTTAACACTTGGAGCCGCCATTTGCTCAATGATGTTGGCACCTTTGCCCGCTGCGGCCCAACAAAAATTTGTGAGCATTGGTACGGGCGGTGTCACGGGCGTGTACTATGCTGCGGGTGGCGCAATTTGTCGTTTAGTGAACAAAGACCGCGCCGAGCATGGTGTGCGTTGCTCGGTAGAATCCACGGGCGGTTCGGTCTTTAACGTGAATACTATTAAAGCCGGAGAATTAGACCTGGGCGTGGTGCAGTCTGATGTGGGCTACAACGCTTATAACGGCGAAGGTCAGTTTAAAGATGCCGGTGCTTACAAAAAACTCCGTTCTGTTTTCTCTATTCACCCAGAACCTTTTACCGTTGTGGTGGGCAAAGATTCAGGCGTGGAAAAATTCGAGGACTTAAAAGGCAAACGTTTTAATGTGGGTAACCCAGGTTCTGGTACTCGCGCCTCGATGGAGCAGCTGTTAGCAGCTATGGGTACAGATAACAGCTTTTTTTCTCTAGCTTCAGAGCTCCGGCCTGATGAACATGGTCAAGCCCTATGTGATGGTAAAATCGATGGCTTTTTCTATGGTGTTGGCCACCCTTCGGCAAATATCCAAGACCCCACGACGACATGTGGCGCTAAAATTGTCTCGTTAACGGGGGAAGCCGTTGATAGCCTAGTTGAAAAATACCCCTACTACGCTAAAGTCAACATTCCTGGGGGGCTTTACCCAAATAACCCAGATGATATTCCTACCTATGGGGTATTAGCGACCTTTGTGACTTCCGAAGACACTGACGAGGCGGTGGTCTACGAGGTAGTAAAATCGGTCTTTAACAATTTTGAAGACTTTAAGCGTCTTCACCCGGCTTTAGGGCATTTGGTGAAAGAAGATATGGTGAAAAACGGGCTTTCCGCACCTTTGCACCCGGGTGCAGAGAAGTTCTTCAAAGAGCAGGGGTTGCTGTAATACGAGCGTGACATCGCTGTGTTACACCGCATCACTGGGTATCACCGGTTGCTATGTTGTACGTAACGGGCTGCCTCATAAGGGCAGCCCGTCTTTCCTAGCTGCAGGGCTAGGCTCACAAGGATGTATATATGAGTTCCACGCCTAACGAACACGATCTACAACAGTTGGTCGAAGAGGTCGACCGCGGGGGGCGCCGTGTCAGCGGCTTATTTGGAGCCTTAGTTTTTACGGTGGCGCTATTTTGGGCTGTATTTCAGTTGTGGTATGCCTCGCCTTTACCGTTTACCTTTAATTTTGGCATTTTTAACGACACCGAAGCGCGAGCCTTACATTTAGGCATTGCGATGTTTTTAGCTTATGTGGCTTTTCCGGCTACATCGCGTTCGGCGCGGGATCGCATTCCTTTGCATGATTGGTTATTAGCCCTGATTGCTGGTTTTTGTGGGGCGTACCTGTTTTTATTTTATAACCAGTTAGCGCTACGCCCCGGTATCCCCACCACTATGGATGTGGTGGCCGCAAGCATAGGTTTAGTACTGCTGCTCGAAGCCACGCGCCGGGCGCTGGGGATGCCGATGGCGGTATTAGGCACGGTGTTTATTTTGTACGTGTTTTTAGGGCCGTGGTTGCCCGATGCTCTTGCCCATCGCGGGGCCTCATTAGAGCGCTTGGTCTCGCATATGTGGCTAACCACCGAGGGGGTATTTGGGGTAGCCCTCGGGGTATCGGTTTCTTATATTTTTATTTTTGTGATGCTGGGCTCGTTGCTAGACCGATGCGGCGCTGGTAACTATATGATGCAGGTGTCTTTTTCTTTGCTAGGGCATTTGCGTGGTGGCCCAGCCAAAGTGGCGGTGTTATCGTCGGCAGTCAATGGGGTGGTGTCGGCGTCTTCGACCGCTAACGTAGTGACTACGGGTATTTTTACCATTCCGCTTATGAAGCGAGCAGGTTATGGGGGCGTACGCGCTGGTGCTATTGAAACCGCCGCCTCAGCCGATGGGCAAATTATGCCACCGGTTATGGGGGCTGCCGCTTTTTTAATGATTGAGTATGTGGGTATTCCCTACACCGACATTATTAAACACGCCTTGCTACCCGCGCTATTATCGTATATCTCACTGTTTTATATTGTGCATCTAGAAGCCCTA
>JAAYRP010000149.1 GCA_012518715.1 Alcaligenaceae bacterium
CGAAGGCTGTACCGAATGGATCGATTGAACCAAAGTACTTGGAAGCGATGTTAGTTTGACGACCAAAGTCTAATTGACCCCAGCTATCACCAGCCAAACCTAAAGTGGCTTGACGACCAAACAAGCGACCACCCTGAAGTTGGTCACCGTTAGCGATGTTGAAACCGCTCTCTAGTACAAACACAGCACGTAGGCCATTACCTAGATCTTCGGAACCTTTTAGACCCCAGCGGTTACCGGACTGAATACCACCGATCAAACCAGTACGCTTGTTTTTGAAGCTAGTGCGATCGGCATACCAAGGCGCGGCGACCTTTTTCTCTTTTTCGTCAACAAAGAAAGGGCTTGTTTCAGCAGCAGTAGAACCTTTTAGTTGCTGGAAACCGATACCACCGTCAAGGATACCGTATAGAGTTACAGAAGTTTCTGCTTGAGCGATGCCAGCAAAACCGGCCATCAGAGCAGCAGCGAGCAGAGTCTTTTTCATTTGTGAAATCTCCGTGGATTTTTTGAGTAAATCAGAGCAGCCCAACAATCAATTTGTGTGCTACTGCTCTTTCTAACTCCGCAATGGGAAGTTGATGCTATTGCAGCAAAATTCTGGCCTACTGGCTATGGTTTGCAGCGAAAAACCGACATATTCCTGCTTTTTCGTTGCTTAACCACAACATTCCGTGGTTTTGTTGCCACAACCCAGATTTAGCTCGGGTTATGTAAAACAGCCAGTCCATGCATTTGCTTTGACCTGCATCACTTCAACCAAAGCAGTGAAGTGTTGATTCTATTTAAGCCTGTATCGGCATAAATATGCAAGCATAAAAAAACCGAGCCTGGCTCGGTTTTTAGTATTCTGGTGCCGACGGCGAGAATCGAACTCGCACAGCTTTCGCCACTACCCCCTCAAGATAGCGTGTCTACCAATTCCACCACGTCGGCATTGTCTGCGCTAACGCGCCAAACAACAAGATTTAAACTATAGCACCATTTTCACAAAAAAGGATGGTTTCCAGCAAAAAAACGACAAAACCACCCTAGTTCGTATTAAAAAAACAACAAATTAATCTTGTTGCTCTGCTGGGCTTGTGTTTTCTACATTAGGCACCGCGTCCACTGCGCTGGGCACAGAAGGCACACTTAAATTATTTTCTGGTTGTTGTACTGGTGCAACAACACCACCAGGAATAGCTGGCTCAAAGCCCTGCATAATGCTGCTCTCGGCCTCGACACGCACTGGATGATGAGCTACCCATGCTAAGCCCCCTGTAGCGACAAAGAACACAATCGCCGCCCATTTCGTCATCCGTGATAAAAAGTTAGCCGCACCTGCTGCACCAAACACACTACCCGAGGCCCCAGCCCCAAAGGCAGAGCCCATATCCGCGCCCTTACCCTGTTGTAAAAGCACCAAACCAATAATAGATAGAGAGGCAATGACTTGCACTGCTTGTAAAACGGAAGATAACCATTCCATGAAATATTCTCCGAGCCGTTTAGGCGGCCGCTATAGATAAAAAATCGTTGGCTTTTAAAGAAGCCCCGCCAACCAAAGCACCATCAATATCAGGCATTTTAAACAAATCGGCTGCATTTGTTGGATTTACACTGCCGCCATATAGGATACGTACGTTGGGGGCTTCGGCCTGTTGTAATAAACCACGAATATAAGCATGTACGCTTTGGGCTTGCTCGGGGCTTGCACTTTTCCCTGTTCCTATTGCCCATACCGGCTCGTACGCAATGACCAATCGGCGCAATAAATCAGGGCTTAATTCTAATAACTGCTGGAGCTGCTGCAAAATCACCGACTGGGTTTGGTTTTGCTCATGTTCGGCTTCTGTTTCACCGACACAAACCACCGGTGTCAGTCCGGCCTGCAAGGCGGCCTGCGTTTTAGCTAAAACCAGGGTATCGGTCTCGCCATATAATGCGCGACGCTCAGAATGCCCGAGCAACACCCATTGGCACCCAAAATCCTTTAGCATGGTGGCAGAGACTTCGCCTGTGAATGCCCCCGCCTCGTGCTCGCTCATGTTTTGGGCCCCCCATTGGATGGGCGAACCCGACAAAAGCTGTTGTAACTGGGCTAAATAAGGGTGTGGTGCGCACACAACAATATCTGTCTGTGAGTGGGCATTGCCTAGGCCAGCGATGAGCTGATTTAGTAACTGCGCATTTTGGTCCAAAGACCCATGCATTTTCCAGTTACCCATTACTAATCGTTTTTTAGTCATACAAAAACCCGGTTGTGTGGTTTACACCACAATTATTCTCAAACCCATTATTGTAGCCTGTCGCCCTAGCCTATGCCTAGACAGTCAGAATAATTTTACCGATCTGATCCCCCCTTTCCATTAAGGCATGCGCCTGTGCAGCCTCTGCCAAAGGAAAGGTTTGATAAATTAATGGTTTAACTTTCCCCTGTTCGAGTAAGGGCCAAACCTCTTGATATAAGGCTTGGGCTACCTGAGCTTTAAAAGCGGATTCTCTGGGGCGCAGGGTAGAGCCTGTAATTGTTAAACGACGGCGTAAGATTTGCCCGGCATCCAGCTGCGCTTTAGCTCCTCCCAAGAGCGCAATCACAACAATACGCCCATCATCCGCCAAACACGCTAGATCTCGATTTAAATAATCCCCGGCCACCATGTCTAGAATGACATCAACGCCCCGACCATGTGTATGCGCTAACACCACCTCTTCAAAAGATTGCGTTTTATAGTTAATACCAATCGCGCCTAGCTGCTCTACAGCTTGAACTCGCTCATCTGACCCCACTGTCGCAAAAACCTGATGACCTTTAGCAACGGCAAGCTGAATGGCAGTAGTACCAATACCACTCGCCCCACCATGCACTAAAAGGCTTTCGCCTGCTTGTAACTGAGCACGCATCCAAACATTGCTATAGACCGTAAAAAAAGTTTCAGGAATGCCAGCGGCTTCGGTTAAAGACAAGCCTTTTGGCACGGGTAAACAATGCGAGGCATCAACAGCAGCAAACTCAGCATACCCCCCGCCGGGCAGTAAAGCGCAAACCGCATCCCCTATTTTTAAGCTCGTTCCGCGCAAATCCCCCGCAATCAAGGTGCCAGCCACCTCTAGCCCTGGCAGATCTGAGGCACCGGCTGGGGCAGGATAAGCCCCTTTACGCTGAAACACATCGGGGCGGTTAACACCTGCGGCCGCAACCTGGATCAAAACCTGTCCCGCTGCTAGAGTAGGCATCGGACGCTGCGTAGGCTGCAATACCTCGGGACCACCTGGGGTGGTGATTTCTACAGCTAACATGGTGTTGGTCATATTTCCTCCTTAAATGGCTTTAAATCGAGACTGATTACATTGTAATTCAGTATTTTGCTCTATTTTCCGTACTTTTATAAAAAAAACGTGACAAATTTATTTTAATCGGTTATTATTATTTTTTTAGCAGTTATAGCAACTACTAAATATGTGTGAATAGGCACCGGAAGCGTGCCAGAGTGGTTGAATGGACTGGTCTTGAAAACCAGCGATGGGGTAACCCATCCGTGAGTTCGAATCTCACCGCTTCCGCCACAACACACAGCGCCGCATCCATGGCGGAATAGGTAGACGCAAGGGACTTAAAATCCCTCGAACGCAAGTTCGTCCCGGTTCGATTCCGGGTGGATGCACCAAAATTCAAAGCCCTGACAGGTGAAAACTTGTCAGGGCTTTTTATATTTGCTCTGCGCATAAAAAAAGCTGAGCGTACTCAGCTTTTCTTTACACCAATGGATTTTCTGTTTTAACAGAAAACCCGTGCTTGCGAAATTTACTCGTTTTCTTTGGTGTCTTTAGGGCCCTGAGGACCGCCTTGGGCTTCGATGCCACCAATGGCTTTCATCGACAAGCGTAAGCGACCCTTGTCATCGGCTTCGATAACCTTAACTCGAACCTGCTGCCCCACCGCCAATACATCATTAATGTTGTTGATACGGTAGTTAGCAATTTCAGAAATGTGCAATAGGCCATCTTTACCAGGCAGGACTTGAACAATAGCACCAAAGTCCAATACACGCACCACTGGCCCCTCGTATTCTTGACCCACTTCGACTTCGGCTGTGAGCTCTTTAATACGACGCTCTGCTTCTTGGGCTTTATCCAAGTCAGCACTTGAAATAGTAATGGTGCCGTCTTCACCAATGTCAATCTGTGTACCGGTTTCTTCGGTTAGGCTGCGAATCGTTGCCCCGCCCTTACCGATGACATCGCGGATTTTATCGGGATTGATTTTAAGGGTGAGCATGCGAGGAGCAAAAGCTGATAGCTCTGTACGCGAGCCTTCGAGCGCCTCTTTCATTTTTCCTAAAATATGTAAGCGACCCTCTTTGGCTTGAGCCAATGCCACTTGCATGATTTCAGTGGTAATACCCTGGA
>JAAYRP010000150.1 GCA_012518715.1 Alcaligenaceae bacterium
GCGGACACAGCACCAGTGGCTGTGGCTGCCGCAAAGGCGAGTGCAAGTGCGATTTTGGAGGGTTTATTCATGTTTCTCCTCGTTTGAGCTGATGCTGTTAAGTGACCGCAGCGAACCCCTGCCGCTTTGTTTTATAAAAACGGAACCGAATTTGCAACACTAAGAGTGGTCCAAGCGCTGCGTCGGGTTTCATGCGTGTTAGCCAGAATGTTAAGACATTTCTGTCCGGTTCGTTAAGCGCAGAGGTGGTATATCGTGCAGATCGACCTAATAATGGTCGATATCTGGCATTATTGTTGGTTTTAGGCAACAAGGCAAGTGTTGATCAGAATCTGAACACTTATTCACTTTTTTTGGTGCTTTTTGCCTACATTCTCATTTTTTTTCTTCAAAATGAGGGGGTAGTACAATAGGGCTATAGGGTGATGGTAGAATTTATTATTCGCCCTCATCGGCCTGCATATTGCTTAACTCATATCTATAAAGACAAATTAATATGGATTCCTTTGCTAAGGAGACTCTTCCTATTTCTCTGGAAGAGGAAATGCGTCGCAGTTATCTTGATTACGCCATGAGCGTAATTGTCGGGCGTGCGTTACCGGATGTACGTGATGGCTTAAAGCCCGTACACCGTCGCGTTCTATTTGCGATGCATGAGCTCAACAATGACTGGAACCGCGCTTATAAGAAATCAGCGCGTATTGTGGGTGATGTTATTGGTAAATACCACCCGCACGGGGACTCGGCGGTTTATGACACCATCGTACGCTTAGCCCAAGACTTCTCCATGCGTTATATGCTGGTTGATGGGCAGGGTAACTTTGGTTCTATCGATGGTGATGGCGCAGCTGCTATGCGTTATACCGAGGTCCGTCTAGCCAAGATTTCTCATGAAATGTTGGCAGATATCGACCAGGAAACCGTGGATTTTGTTCCTAACTATGACGGTAGCGAGTTAGAGCCTGCTTTATTACCCTCCCGTCTTCCTAATCTACTGGTAAACGGTAGTTCAGGAATTGCGGTAGGGATGGCAACAAATATCCCTCCACATAACTTGGCCGAGGTAGTCGATGGCTGTTTATATTGTTTGAGTCACCCAGATTGTACCGTTGATGATCTGTTCGAATTTATTCCTGCCCCTGACTTTCCCACAGGGGGCATCATTTACGGTATGTCAGGTGTACGCGAGGGCTATCGTACGGGTCGAGGGCGTGTGGTCATGCGTGCAAAAGCGCATTTTGAGGACATGGAAAAAGGCTCGCGTCAGGCGATTGTGATTGATGCCTTGCCCTATCAAGTCAACAAAAAATCCCTACAAGAGCGCATAGCCGATTTAGTTAATGAGAAAAAAATCGAAGGGATTTCGGATATCCGCGATGAGTCTGACAAAGACGGTATGCGCTTAGTCATTGAGCTCAAGCGTGGCGAAGTCCCCGAGGTGGTTTTAAACAACCTATATAAAAATACCCAGCTCCAAGAAACTTTTGGCATGAATATGGTGGCGCTGGTAGATGGCCAGCCGCGCTTACTCAACCTGAAGCAGCTGGTGGAGTATTTCCTTTTCCATCGTCGTGAGGTCGTCACGCGGCGGACAGTGTATCAGCTGCGCAGAGCGCGCGAGCGTGGTCATGTGCTCGAAGGCCTAGCCGTGGCTTTAGCCAATATTGACGAGTTTATTCGTATCATTCGCGCTGCGCCTACCCCCCCTGATGCACGTCGTGAGCTCTTAGCACGGAGCTGGGATGCCCAGATTGTGCGCGATATGCTAGCGCGTGCTGATCAAAGCCAGATCCCTGGCGGTCGCTTGGCCTATCGCCCGGATAATCTAGAGGACCACTTTGGTTTACAGGCAGACGGCATGTACAGGCTGAGCGAAACACAGGCTCAAGAAATTCTGAATATGCGTCTGCAGCGCCTTACCGGTTTAGAGCAAGATAAAATCGTTGGCGAGTACAAAGAGGTCATGGATCGTATTGCGGACCTGCTTGATATCCTCGCGCGCCCAGAGCGTGTGACGCAGATTATTGCAGATGAGCTTGTTGCTCTCAAAGAAGAATTCTCTGGTGAAAAAGACCAGCGTCGCTCCGAAATTGAATTTAATGCGACCGAGCTAGATACCGAGGACTTGATTACCCCCATGGATATGGTGGTGACGCTTTCACACGAAGGCTACATCAAGAGTCAGCCCTTATCGGAATACCGTGCCCAGCGTCGTGGTGGGCGGGGCAAGCAGGCAACAACCATGAAAGAGGATGATTGGATTGATTACCTGTTTGTGGCGAACACACACGATTACTTGCTGTGCTTTTCAGACCGAGGCCGTGTGTATTGGCTCAAAGTCTGGGAGGTCCCCCAAGGTTCTCGCAACTCACGTGGTCGTCCTATTGTGAATATGTTCCCCTTGGAGCCCGAGGAGAAAATCACCGTGGTCTTGGCAGTCAAAGAGTTTAGCGAAGACCAGTATGTCTTTATGGCTACTTCACAGGGCACAGTGAAAAAAACCCCCTTGTCACATTTTTCGAATCCACGCAAAGCCGGCATTATTGCTGTTGGCTTAGACGAGGGCGATTATTTGATCGGGGCACAACTCACTGCTGGTCAGCATGATGTGATGCTGTTCTCTGATGCGGGTAAAGCGGTGCGCTTCTGCGAGACTGATGTGCGTCCAATGGGGCGTACAGCTCGGGGTGTGCGTGGTATGAACCTTGATGAAGGGCAGCGAGTGATTGCGCTTTTAGTGGCTGATGATGAAAGCCAGTCCGTGCTGACAGCGACAGAAAACGGTTTTGGTAAGCGTACTTCGATTAGTGAGTACACCCGTCATGGGCGCGGCACAAAGGGCATGATAGCCATCCAGACCTCAGACCGTAATGGCAGTTTGGTTGGCGCGGTGTTGGTCAATGAAAATGATGAGATCATGCTGATTACTAATGCGGGCGTATTGGTACGGACTCGTGTTGAGGAAATTCGTGAAATGGGTCGCGCAACCCAAGGTGTGACACTCATTAATGTGGACGAAAACAGTAAATTGTCCGGTGTGTATCGCGTGGTGGAGTCTGATGTCGATGATGATGAGAGCGACGATGAGACGACAGATACAGAAGAGGGGCCGATGCCCGCTACAGATGAATAAATGAAAAAAAGGATTTGAATATGCGTCCATGGAATTTTTCTGCAGGCCCATCGGTGCTTCCGGTTGATGTCTTAGAGCAAGCTGCTCGAGAAATGCTGGACTGGCATGGCTCAGGTATGTCGGTGATGGAAATGAGCCACCGCGGCAAAGAGTTTATGCAGATTCGTGATGAGGCGGAGCAAGATCTACGTGATTTGCTCCAGGTGCCCGACGATTTTGCGGTGTTGTTTATGCAGGGTGGCGCCCAAGCACAAAATGCTATTGTGCCCATGAACCTTTTGGGCTTGGCAGGGCATAATCAGGCGGATTATGTGGTTTCGGGAAGCTGGTCTAAAAAATCATTCAAAGAGGCTCAGCGGTACGGGGATGTGCGCTTAGCGGCTAGCTCCGAGGCGTCTACAGAAATCAATCAGCAAACTCAAGCTGGGTTTAGCTGGTTTCCTACGCCTGATACATGGGAAGTCCGAGCGACTTCTTCGTATGTGCACGTTTGTGCCAATGAAACAATAGGTGGGGTGGAGTTTAACGACTGGCCGCTACTATCAGTACCATTAGTGGTGGATGTGTCTTCAAATATTCTGTCACGTCCTATTGATTTTTCTAAGGTCGATATGGCGTATGCGGGGGCGCAGAAAAATGCTGGACCTGCTGGGCTGACCATTGTGATTGTGCGTAAAGACTTGCTTGGGGGCGCTTCCGAGTACTGTCCAAGTGCATTCAATTACGATTTGGTGGCGAAAAGTCAGTCTATGTTCAATACGCCTCCCACCTATCCGATTTACATGGCTGGGCTGGTGTTTAAGTGGCTCAAAACCCAAGGCGGGATCGCCGCCATGGAACAACGAAATCAGCAAAAATCGGAACTCTTATATCGCTATTTGGATAGCTCTGATTTTTATCATAATCAGGTCGAGCCCTCCGTGCGCTCTCGTATGAATATTCCGTTTTTGTTAGCTAAGCCTGAGCTAGATGCCTTGTTTTTAGCCGAAGCCGAAAAAGCAGGGCTTTTGCAACTTAAAGGCCATAAAAGTGTAGGGGGGATGCGCGCCTCCATTTATAATGCGCTTCCTCTTGCTGCGGTAGAGGCACTGGTTGCCTTCATGAAGGACTTTGAGGCAAAGCATGGCTAAACAGTTATTAGAGCGCTTGCGCCCTTGGCGTGAGCGTATCGATGCGTTGGATCAGCAGATTCTGGACTTGCTTAACCAGCGAGCGCAAGCCGCTTTAGAAATTGGCAAAATTAAAGAAGCATATAACGCTGAGGATAGTATTCTAAAGCCCGAGCGCGAAGCCCAAATTATCACGCATCTACAAAATCTGAATACCGGTCCTATTACGCCTGCTTCTGTACAGGCAGTATGGAGCGAGGTGATTTCTGCCTGTAGGGGTTTAGAGCAGAAATTGCGTGTTGCTTTTCTTGGTCCTACGGGTTCGTTTTCCGAGCAGGCAGCGCTTGCACATTTTGGGCATTTTGTGGAACCGGTGCCGTGCCAGAGCTTTGACGAGGTCTTTCGGTTGGTCGAGGTGGGCGAGGCCGATGTAGGGATGGTGCCGGTTGAAAACTCAACAGAAGGGGCGGTAAACCGCACCTTGGACCTATTGCTCAATACTTCCTTAAAAGTGTTGGGTGAGCATTCCCTAGCGATTCATCATAATCTACTGACCCAATCCGGCTCAATGGAGCAAGTTCAGCGTATTATGGCGCATCCACAAGCTTTAGCACAGTGTCATAACTGGTTGGCTACCCATTATCCACAGATTCAGCAAGATGCTGCTTCTAGCAATGCCGAGGCGGCACGAATTGCTTCTCAGGACGCTTCTGTGGCAGCCATTGCGGGCAAAAAGGCGGCAGAGTCGTGGGGGTTACAGGTGGCTCATGCAGGGATTCAAGACGATGCTCAAAACCGTACACGCTTTTTGGCGGTGGGGAACATCGAGTCTTTGCCTTCAGGCAATGATAAAACGAGCTTAATTGTAGCGGTACCGAACCGAGCGGGTGCTGTGCATGAAATGCTGGCACCTTTTGCGCAGCATCAGGTTTCCATGACACGTTTGGAGTCGCGCCCGGCGCGTACAGGGCAGTGGGAGTATTATTTTTATATGGATCTTCTCGGTCATCAAGATGAGCCAGCCGTACAAAGCGCTTTGCAGGCCTTAAAGCAGCAAGTTGCCTTCTGTAAGATTCTTGGTTCCTACCCTTGTCAGGACTAGTTATGCAGACCCCCTCTTTTTTCGTGCCAGTATTGGTAGTGGTAGGGCCGGGCCTAATAGGTGGGTCCTTGGCTGCAGCATTAAAAAAAGCGGGTTGTGTCGGTAAGGTCATTGGCGTGAGTCGGCAGACCGCTACTACCAGCGCCGCCTTGCGTCTAGGGCTGATTGACGAGGTCGCGGATTTAGCGACGGCCACACAGCAGGCAGATTTGATCGTTTTGGCGACACCCGTACGGGCAACGCGATCCCTACTAGAACAAATTCAGCCCCATTTATTGCCCCACACCCTCATCACCGATGTAGGGAGTACTAAAGCCGATGTGGTGACAGAAGCGATTGAGGTGCTTGGCGAGCAATCTACACAGTTTTTAGCGGGGCATCCTATTGCGGGCGCAGAGAAAGCAGGGCCTGAGGCGGCTCAGTCTGATTTATACCAAAATCGTATTGTGATTTTGACCCCACATAAAAACAACACGCAACGAGCGCGTGCATTTTTGACTCAGATGTGGGAGGCCTGCGGAGCGCGCGTGATGCTGATGTCAGCTGAAAGCCATGACCGGGTGCTGGCTTCGGTGAGTCATGTGCCGCATTTTCTATCTTCTGTCTTTATGTGGCAGGTTGCGAGTGCGAGCGATGCTGATGTGCGGTTGCATGTGGCTGGCAGCGGCTTTAGAGATTTTACGCGGATTGCGGCAGGTTCGGCTGAGGTCTGGCGTGATATTTTTTTAAGCAATCGCGAGGCGGTATTGTCTGAGCTGCAGCAAGTGCGCGCTGCTTTTGAGCAGGCAGAGCGCGCATTGCGCGATACGGATGAACAAGCCTTATATGATTTTTTAGAAAAAGCGGCCTTAGCCCGCCGTCTTTGGGGTAGCAGGAGTGGATTACAATGAGCTTAGAAGCATTAACCTTATCACCGGCCACACATGCCCAGGGTACCGTGCAGCTACCTGGATCAAAAAGTATTTCTAACCGGGCCTTATTGCTTGCGGCAATTACTCCTGGCACAACAACCTTAACTGGGGTGTTGGATTCCGATGACACACGGGTTATGTTGGAGTCTTTACACAAAATGGGCGTGTCTGCTCAGAAAGTGGCGAAGACTACATATCGGATCCAGGGCGGTGTTCCTTTTTCGCAGCCTCAGGCCGATTTGTTTTTGGGGAATGCGGGCACGGCTGTTCGTTCTCTGACCGCAGCCCTTGCTCTGATGGGGGGCGAGTTCACGCTCTCCGGTATTCCTCGTATGCATGAGCGTCCGATCGGTGATTTGGTTGATGCATTGCGAGCCGCGGGAGCACAGATAGACTATCTAGGTAATGATGGTTATCCCCCGCTACGTATACGTTCGCCACAGCTAAATATTTCTCAGCCTATTCGTGTTAAAGGCTCGGTCTCCAGTCAGTTTTTAACTGCTTTGCTTATGGCGGCGCCTATAGCGACACAACAGTGCCAGCAAGATTTGGTGATCGAGGTCGAGGGAACACTGATCTCACAACCATATATTGCGATTACCTTAGACATGATGGCGCGTTTTGGCGTGCAGGTAGAGCATGACGCAAACTGGCAGCGTTTTGTAGTAGGTAAAGCCGCGCGCTATCAGTCACCAGAAACATTCCACGTAGAAGGTGATGCCTCTTCTGCCTCGTATTTTTTGGCATTAGGTACGATTGCGGGTGGGCCGATTCGTATCGAGGGCGTAGGTGCTTTATCCGTTCAGGGTGACGTGAAGTTTGCCAACGTGATGCAGCAGATGGGGGCAGAGGTGCAGTTTGAACCCAATGCAATGGTGGTGCGTGGAAAAAAGGTAGCGGCCGGAGAAAAACTGCGCGCTTTTGATATGGATTTTAACTTGATCCCCGATGCTGCTATGACGGCGGCAGCGATAGCCATTTATGCAGATGGACCATGCACACTACGTAATATTGCGAGCTGGCGCGTGAAAGAAACGGATCGTATTGATGCCATGCAAAATGAGCTACGCCAAATCGGGGCCCAGGTGGAATCAGGACCGGATTGGTTACGGGTTTATCCTATCGCACCAGAGCAGTGGCGTTCAGCACGTATACATACATACGATGATCATCGTATGGCGATGTGTTTATCTTTGACTGTGTTCGGGGGGGTACCTCAAACCATATTAGACCCCAACTGCGTTAGTAAAACCTTTCCCCACTATTTCTCTGTCTTTAATGAGTTGGTGCAATAAATGGTCACCTCTAATACGCCTGTTATTACGATTGATGGACCAACCGCTTCGGGCAAAGGTACGGTAGCTAGCCGCGTTGCGCAACAATTGGGTTGGCACGTCTTAGATAGCGGTGCTTTATATCGGCTTACCGCATTAGCGTGTGAGCAAAATATGATTGATAGCGATGAGGAATCAGCTGTTGCACAACAAGCGCAAGCATTGGATGTGCATTTTTCAGCAGGGCGTAGCTATTTGAATCAGGTTGATGTCACGGATGCACTTCGACAAGAACACATTGGCTTGTTAGCGTCTAAAATAGCCGCTTATCCGGCGGTACGAGAGGCGTTGTTAGCTCGACAGCGTGCTTTTCAAACCGGTAAAGGCTTAGTCGCAGATGGGCGTGATATGGGGACGGTGGTTTTTCCTGATGCCCCGCTGAAAATCTTCCTTGTTGCAGATGTGCAATCACGAGCCCAAAGACGCTATAAACAGTTGATAGATAAAGGCATATCTGCTAATCTTTCAGATCTATTAGTTGATTTACAAGCCCGTGATTTACGGGATACGAATCGAGCCGTTGCTCCATTAAAGCCGGCGCAGGATGCGTATATCCTTGATTCCTCATCATTATCTATTGATGAGACCGTAAATCAGGTGTTGCAATATTGGGCAAATGCTCAATCCACATTTAGGTGTCGATAATGACGGCGGTATTGTCATTATTGATGTGTTTTTCACTCCGCTGGGCAAATACGCTCCAGTGTGCTTTTACAAAGCCAGTAATGGCTGATGGAATTATTTAATGTCCTCCATCTCTACTACCGATGTATTAGGCGGCGAAAGCTTTGCCGATTTATTTGAAGAAAGCCTTCAGTCCCAAGACCTAAAAGCCGGAGAGGTCATTTCCGCCGAAGTCTTGCGTATTGACCATAACTACGTTTTGGTTAACGCCGGTCTAAAATCCGAGTCCTTGATCCCTATCGAAGAGTTCTTAAACGATCAGGGCGAGCTCGAAGTAGAACCCGGTGATTACGTTTCCGTTGCTATCGATGCTTTTGAAAACGGTTACGGTGACACGATCCTATCGCGTGATCGCGCCAAACGTCTATCGGCATGGTTGTCTCTAGAACAAGCTTTGGAATCTGGCGAGCTCGTCACCGGTACCATCACTGGCAAGGTCAAAGGCGGTATGACTGTAATGACCAATGGTATCCGTGCATTCTTGCCCGGTTCCTTGGTTGATTTACGTCCTGTAAAAGACACCACCCCATACGAAGGCAAAACCGTCGAGTTTAAAGTGATTAAACTCGATCGTAAGCGTAATAACGTTGTGCTTTCTCGTCGTGCAGTGCTCGAAGCCAGCATGGGCGAAGAGCGTCAGAAACTACTCGAAACCCTCACCGAAGGTATTGTTGTTAAGGGTATTGTAAAAAACATTACCGACTACGGTGCTTTCGTGGACTTGGGTGGTATTGACGGTCTATTACACATCACTGACATGGCATGGCGTCGTGTTCGTCATCCTTCCGAAGTATTGCAGGTCGGAGAGGAAATCGAAGCCAAGGTTCTAAAATTTGATCAAGAGCGTAGCCGTGTTTCCTTAGGTGTGAAACAGCTTGGCGAAGACCCATGGATCGGTTTATCCCGTCGTTACCCACAGGGTACACGTCTATTCGGTAAAGTGACCAACTTGACTGATTACGGCGCATTTGTCGAGGTCGAAGACGGTATCGAGGGTCTAGTACACGTGTCTGAAATGGACTGGACCAACAAAAACGTTGACCCACGTAAAGTCGTAACACTAGGCGAAGAAGTCGAAGTCATGGTGTTGGATATTGACGAGGATCGTCGTCGTATTTCCTTGGGTATGAAGCAGTGCCGTCCTAACCCCTGGGAGGAGTTCGCTCTGAAGTTCAAACGTGGTGATAAAGTACGCGGCGCAATTAAATCCATCACTGACTTTGGTGTGTTCGTTGGCCTAGACGGCGGTATCGACGGTTTGGTTCACTTGTCCGACCTCTCCTGGACTGACAGTGGCGAAGAAGCGGTACGCAACTACAAAAAAGGCGACGAAGTGGATGCGATTGTGCTCGGTATTGATACCGAAAAAGAGCGCATTTCCTTGGGTATTAAACAGCTCGAAGGCGATCCTTTCAACAACTATGTATCGGCAAATGATAAAGGTGCAGTAGTTACCGGTACTGTGAAATCCGTAGAGCCCAAAGGCGCTGTGGTGACACTATCGGTTGACGTTGAAGGCTACCTACGCGCTTCGGAAATCTCTGCTGGTCGTGTAGAAGACGCTACTACCGCGCTTAAAGAGGGCGATGAGGTCGAAGCCATGATCATCAACGTGGATCGCAAAGCCCGTAGCATTCAGTTGTCTATCAAAGCCATTGATAGCGCAGAAACTGCACAAAACATGCAGCGTCTATCTGATGCCAGTGCCTCTGCGGGGACCACCAACCTTGGTGCGCTATTACGTGCTCAATTAGAACAGCAGCGTGAAGACGCTGAGTAAAGCGTGACTAAGTCCGAACTGATTGCACGTTTGGCCAGCAGCTATCCGCAGCTGGCCCACAAGGACACAGAGCTAACGGTAAAAACCATATTAGATGCGATGACGGCTGCTTTAGTTAGTGGCCAGCGTATCGAAATTCGTGGGTTTGGTAGTTTTTCATTATCAACACGTGCTCCACGTATTGGTCGCAACCCGCGCTCTGGTGAAAAGGTTCTTGTGCCTGCCAAACAAGTTCCTCACTTTAAAGCAGGAAAAGAGTTACGAGAACGTGTTGATCAAGCATTTTTAGCGCAGCAGCGCGACTCGTAAATCGTACCCAATCGAACAGGCTCATTATGAGCCTGTTTTTGCGTCTGTGCTATTTAGGCGTTTGCCTTTACAATCAGAACATCACATTATTTGTTGGAGCTATTTATGCGCTATCTCGTATGGGTATTGCGGCTGCTGGTTTTTGTGGTGGTGCTTTTATTCGCATTAAAAAATACAGAGCCAGTGAAAGTTAGCTTTTTTGCTGATTATGCCTTGGCGAATGTGCCATTGATTGTAGTGATGTTGGTGGCATTTTTATTAGGCTTAATGCTTGGTCTATTGTTAATGGTGTTACACGTAATGCGTAAAAAGCGTGAAATTACCAAATTAAAACGCGATGTGGCTCAATTAAAGGATAAGCTTAAGAACCCAGAAGTGCCTGCAGACCCTGTAGCCGCTGAAACGATTGCGCCATTAGCCCCCTTATAAGCCGAGGTATGTAGCGTGGATTTTGAACCATGGTGGCTCATATTTGTGCCTGTGTTTTTTGGGTTAGGCTGGATTGCTGCCCGTGTTGATTTTAAGCAAATGCTCTCAGAGAGTCGACAGCTACCTGATTCCTATTTTAAAGGCTTAAATTTTTTACTTAATGAAGAGCCAGATCGAGCGATCGATGCTTTTATCGAGGTTGCCAAGCTAGATACGGAAACAACAGAGTTGCACTTTGCTTTGGGTAGTCTTTTTAGGCGTCGAGGCGAAATGGAGCGCGCGATTCGTGTGCATCAAAGTTTATTAGCGCGTACCGATTTACCGCAAGTTGACCGTGAAAATGCTCAGTTTGAAATTGCTCAGGATTTTCTGAAAGCGGGGATGTTGGATCGTGCCGAAGCCGCTTTTGAGGCGGTTTCCACTGGACGGCATGCTATTGCAGCCGTGCGCGCGTTGATTTATATCTATGAGTCCGGCCATGATTGGCCTAAAGCCATTGAGGCTGTCCGACGTTTACGCACACTTGTCGATGAGCCGGTACCACAATTGGTGCATTATCAGTGTGAGCAAGCCGAAGCAGCGCTTAAACGTCGCGAGCCGAACCTAATACAAGCAGAGCAAGCGCTTAACGAAGCAGAAAAAGCGGCGAAAGAGCTTGGGCAAAAAGAAGGGAGTCGCGCCTCGACCGCACGTATTTTTATGTTGCGAGCTCAGCTTGCCTACTTGCAAAACGATTACGCTCTACAGTTATTTTATTTACAAGAGGTGTTGCGAGTAGCGCCACAGTATGCGGGCTTAATTGCTGCTGAGTTAATGCAGTGCTATAGCCAACAAGAGCAAGCGCCACAAGGGCTGGCGTTGCTACAAAAGCATTATGAACAATACCCATCGATTGATGTGTTTGCCCAGATATTTAAAGCGCTAAGACAGCAGCAAGGGGCAACGGCAGCATGGACGTTTGCCCGTCAAGCCTTACAGCAGCATCCCTCTTTGTTGGGTTTGGATCGAAGTCTGCAGTTTGAACTACAGCATCCCGATAATCCAGATGCGCAGCATGTACTGGGTGGGGATTTGCATTTGTTGCGTACCCTAGTGCATAAGCATACTCAACGCTTAGATAAATATGCGTGTCAACATTGTGGATTTGAAGCCAAGCATTTTTATTGGCAGTGCCCAGGCTGCACCCAATGGGAAAGCTATGCACCCAAGCGTCTCGAGGAGCTCCAGGCATGATATTTCCTCAAACAGAGCGTATTGCTTCTCTACGTATATTGGTAGTAGGGGATGTGATGTTAGACCGCTATTGGTTTGGTGAGGTCAATCGTATTTCCCCCGAGGCTCCTGTGCCTGTCGTCAAAGTGGCACGTAAAGAGGATCGCTTAGGAGGGGCCGCGAACGTGGCTCGTAACTGTGTCGCTTTAGGGGCGCAGGCCACACTCATAGGGTTAGTGGGGCAGGACGAGGCTGGGCAAACGATAGCAGCATTGTGTAAAGAAGCTGGCGTTGTCGCGCAGTTATGTCATGATCAGGAGCAGCCCACCACACAAAAATTACGTGTACTAGGGCGGCAGCAACAACTATTGCGCGTGGATTTTGAAAATCCGCCTTCTGCTACCTCATTAGCACAGTTAGCACAGACCTTTACACAGCAGCTCGCGTTGCACGATGTGGTGGTGTTTTCGGACTACGCTAAGGGAGCATTAACGTTCATTGAGCCATTGATTGCTTTAGCTAAACAGCAACACAAGCCCGTTTTGGTTGATCCCAAAGGCGATAACTATAGCCGTTATTATGGGGCAAGTAGTATTACTCCAAATCGTCTTGAGATGCAGCAGGCAGTTGGTTCTTGGCAAAGTGAAGACGAACTAACGCAAAAAGCGCAGCAGTTACGTCAGCAACTTGGCTTAGAGGCTTTGCTCATTACTCGCTCAGAACAGGGGATGACGATTTACACCGAAACAGGGCGGGCCCATACCGTGGCACAAGCACAAGAGGTGTTCGATGTTTCTGGGGCAGGGGATACCGTATTGGCTACATTAGCAGTAGCGAGAGCGGCTGGGCTGAGCTGGAATGAAGCGATGTACTGGGCCAATAAAGCCGGCAGTATTGTGGTAGGGAAATTAGGCACATCAACGGTGACAGCAGAGGAATTGCGATGATAGTAGTAACAGGGGGAGCTGGCTTTATTGGCAGCAACTTAGTATTAGGTCTGAATCAAATTGGGATTAATGACATTTTGGTGGTGGATGACCTGCAGCAAGGGGATAAATTTCAAAACCTAGTCCAAGCGGATATTGCCGACTATATGGATAAAGCGGTATTTAGAGATTTACTTTTGCGCCAAGGGCTACCAAAAATCCAAGCTGTTTTGCATCAAGGGGCGTGCTCAGATACCACGGAACGCGATGGACGTTACATGATGGATAATAACTATCGTGTGACCTTAGAGCTATTCGAATATTGCCAAAGTCGAAATGTCCCTTTGGTGTATGCCTCTTCAGCCGCGGTTTATGGGGCGGGGCCGCATTATGCCGAGGACCCCAACAATGAGGCACCCTTAAACGTATACGGTTATTCGAAATATCTTTTTGATCAGGTATTGCGCCGTCATTTAGCACATCTGACAGCACCCGTCGTAGGGCTACGCTATTTTAATGTGTATGGCCCCCAAGAAAATCATAAAGGGCGTATGGCTTCGGTAGCCTTACACAATATGCACCAATACAAAAAAGAAGGCTGTGTGCGTTTGTTTGGTGCGTGGGACGGCTACCCTAACGGGGGGCAGCAGCGTGATTTTGTCTACATTGACGATGTGGTCAAAGTGAATCTGCACTTTTTGCAACATCAAGTATCGGGGATATTTAATTGTGGCAGCGGTCGTGCACAGCCTTTTAATGACGTGGCGCATACAGTTGTTAACACAATGCGTGAGCTAGACGGTTTGCCGGCTCTTACGCTAGAGCAAATGGTAGAGCAACAAGTGTTGCAATACATTGATTTCCCCGAAGATCTTAAAGGTCGTTATCAAAGCCATACGCAAGCAGACCTAACACAGCTACGAGCCGCTGGATACACAGAAACTTTTGTGGATGTGCA
This sequence comes from Alcaligenaceae bacterium, assembly GCA_012518715.1. Classification (GTDB taxonomy): domain Bacteria; phylum Pseudomonadota; class Gammaproteobacteria; order Burkholderiales; family Burkholderiaceae_B; genus Paenalcaligenes; species Paenalcaligenes hermetiae. The sequence continues at coordinate 13,888 of JAAYRP010000150.1, forward strand.
AACAGGGGTGCGTGATTATGTGTTGAAACAACATAAGTGGCTATAGGATTTTTTTAGCTGCGTAATTTTGCGAACTAGGCGCCATTTCCTTCTTAGTGAATACTAGGAAAAAACGAAGGAGGTCATAATGCGTCTAGTTCAATTTTTTTCTAATCCGTTATTTTGGGTACGCTTAGCGGTATTGCTAGTCAGTTGTTTGGTCGCATTTCAAGCAGGTGCTGTGGACTTGAACAGTGCCTCAGCCACACAGCTACAGCAAATAAAAGGGATTGGGCCAAAAATGGCACAACGAATCCTCGAAGAGCGTGAGCGTGGTGGTCCTTATGTTTCTTTTCAGGATTTGTCGGATCGAGTCAAAGGTATTGGGGCTAAACGTTTACAGGGGTTAATTGATGCTGGTTTGCAGTTAACGCCAGCTACCAATGCTTTACCTGTAGACAAAAATACAAAAAAAGCCCCTAAAACGTAGTCGAATCAGTATCATATATAGAGAGATATGAGTTGTCATATCAAAGATGCTTATAGGGATTGCAATGAAAAATTACCCAACCATAGAGGACACCATTGGGATGACGCCATTGGTGCGTCTACAACGTTTACCAGAGCAGTACCAAGTCGGTCGTGGAAATGTGATTTTAGCCAAGCTAGAAGGCAATAACCCAGCTGGGTCCGTTAAAGATCGAGCTGCGAGCTCAATGATTCGTATGGCCGAAGCGCGGGGGTTAATTAAACCAGGTGACACGCTAATCGAAGCCACCAGTGGCAATACGGGTATTGCTTTAGCCATGATTGCTGCGGTGCGTGGCTATAAAATGATTCTCATCATGCCGGATAATTTATCCGTAGAGCGTCGTGCTTCGATGACTGCCTATGGAGCGCAGTTGATTTTGACCCCCGCTGATGCAGGTGGTATGGAATACGCGCGTGATCTAGCCCTATCTATGCAGGCCGAGGGTAAGGGGTTGGTATTGGACCAATTTGCCAACGAGGATAATCCTTTAGCCCACATCCAAGGTACAGGGCCTGAGCTCTGGGAGCAAACAGAGGGGCAAATTACGCATTTTGTCAGCGCTATGGGGACGACAGGAACCATTATGGGGGTTGGTAACTATTTGCGTGCTAAAAATCCCGATATCCAAATTATTGGTGCGCAACCTGCCGAGGGCGCACAAATTCCGGGCATTCGTAAGTGGCCCGAGGAATATTTGCCTAAGATCTATGACCCCTCCAAAGTCGATGCGCTCGAAGCGATTACCCAAGATGAGGCCGAGAATATGGCACGCGAGCTTGCGGCTAAAGAAGGGATTTTTGCGGGTATATCCTCCGCGGGCGCTTTAGTAGCGGCGTTACGCGTGGCACAGCGTGTAGAAAATGCCACCATAGCTTTTATTGTGTGCGACCGTGGGGACCGTTATTTATCTACCGGTGTGTTTAATTAGATTTTTGAGATTGTGTTGATGAGTGCCCTGCTTCGCGTATTGCGAGCAGGGCTTTTTTTATTTATAGAAGCGTTGGGCGAGCAGTTGAGCAAAATCTGCAACCGTGGCAGCATAAAAATAGCTGCGGTTATAGGCGGTGATCGCAAAGAAGTTTTGGGTGGCAAGCCGATACTCAGCTGTACCTTTAGACTCCTCTACTAGGTTAATGATGCCAAGTGGTGTATGTTGCCATGCCTTAGGCAAAGGTTTGGAGACAGAGACAGCTTGAGCGTTTTGGATCTGTTGCCAGGTTAGTGTGGGAGCCAAACCGCCATCAACCAGAGATTTAGCTTGTTTTTCATGAATCGTGGCAGGAATAAATACGGGGAGCTCGGGCTTCCAGCCATGCTCAATTAAAAAATTGGCAACAGAAGCACTTACGTCGGCAATGGAGTGATAAAGATCGATTTTGCCATCGCCGTCAGCATCGATTGCATAGCGCATTAAACTACCAGGCATAAATTGGGGTAGCCCCATTGCACCGGCAAAGGAGCCGGTTGCATCATAAGCATTGATCTTCCCCTGATGATGCAGCACAATCAGATCAGCCAGTTGATCGCGAAATAGTTGACCACGCTCAGGGCGTGAGTTATCAGGATAGCTGAAACCGAGTGTTAATAGTGCATCGACGACACGAAAGTCACCTGTATAGCGCCCATAGATAGTTTCCACTCCAATAATCGACACAATGATTTCAGGGGGGATACCATAGCGGTCGGCAATTGGGTTGATGACAGAGGCATGCCTTTGCCAAAAATCAAGCCCTGCTTGAATGCGAATGGGCTCAATAAAACGGTTTTTGTAGGTAGACCAGCTGCGTTTAATTTGCCCTTTATTAGGCGCCATAAGACGAGCTGCTTGTGCATTATAAGAAGCTGACTGCAGAATGGACTGAACAAGCTCGAATGGGATTTGATTTTTTAGAGCGAGCTCTTGCGCCCAGCTGTGAAGATAGGGGCTCAGTGAACCGTCGGCTTGAAAATAATCTTGGCGTCCCTGAATAGAGTTTCCGCTCTTAGGGTGGACAACTTCGGCTTTGGGGGCTGGTGCGCTTTGAGTTGTGGTGGTATGAATAGAAGAAGTCGGGGTGGTTGGTGGATGAGAGTTAGAAGTTGCGCATCCTGCCAACAACAAACTATAAAAACCAGCGTGAATAAAGCGCATATTTTTAAACATACTCGAACCTTATGGAGACAATTTTTATTACTCATCCCCTGTTTCGTTTACATGAAATGGGTGCGGAACATCCAGAAAGCCCACTACGTTTACAGGCGATAGAACGACAGCTGCAAAATAGTGGTCTTGCCGATTTGATTTGCCAAGTGACACCCAAAAAAGCAACCGATGAGGATTTGCTACGCGTACACAGTCTCCATCATATCCTTAATTTACGTCAGCGCACACCACAGCATGGTTACGCCGAGGTGGATGCAGATACACGCCTTAATCCGATTACGTTGGAAGCCGCTTATTATGCCGCGGGAGCGGGGATTACTGCTGTTGACCATGTGCTAGGGGGGCATACGAAATCGGCTTTTTGTGCAGTGCGTCCTCCTGGACATCATGCATGTTTTGATCGCGCGATGGGGTTTTGTTTTTTTAATAATGTGGCGGTAGCAGCGGCTTATGCATTGGAACATTATGAGCTAGATCAAGTGGTTATTATTGATTTTGATGCTCATCATGGCAATGGCACAGAGGATATTTTTGCTCATCACGAGCAAGTCTATATGTTTGGTTTTTATCAACATCCTTATTATCCGTCGACTCGACATTCTCCGGCAGCGGCGAACATGTACAATGAACCGGTAGCAGCTGGTGCTGATTCAGAGCAAATTCGTCATATAGTAAACACCTATTGGCTGCCAAAGCTGCGTCAATTAAAACCAAAGTTGGTGTTCTTTTCTGCCGGCTTTGATGCTCATGAAGCTGATGATATGGCGCAACTACAGCTTAGTGATGAAGA